>CAUUIH010000158.1:0-2598 GCA_963545165.1 uncultured Veillonella sp. | reverse complement strand
CCTCATCATCTTTTGAAGCACAAAGAATAACACCGACACTTGGATTTTCAGAAACCAGACATTATTTTTAAGTGATTAGACCAGTTCAATTGTGTCAACAGCGTTGACACTTTTTCATCATCCTTATATAGCTCGTAGAATTGCTTCATTCTATAAAGTCCTCTGCGAGTAAAGCCTTTTAAGTCAGGATAATTTTCAGAGAAAAAGTCAGCAACATTTTCTACAAAATTTGATCCATAGCTTGCTTCTTTACTTTTCTCGCTTATATATTTTCCCACTTCCTGATACATCAAAATCAGTTCTTCGTTGACACTTTTATTTAGCTGCAAAAAAGCAACAGAACGTTCACATCCTGTTGCTTCTAGTACTTATTCTTTTGTTTTACGACTGGTGTCGCCCATACGGGTTAGCTTCACTTCCCCTAATTCTACCCCACGGGTATGTTGTGTATGGGACCATACTTTGTCATGGCGATTCAAATATCCTAAGAAGGTAACGGGTACCCAAGAATAAATGAACAATGGATACAATAGATAATACAACCACACTTTTGGCGGCACTTTAATTTGTGCTAGCACAATGAGTGGAAATAAATATTGTCCAATACCGATAATCTGCCATACTTGTACTGGCAAAATTTGGTAAATAATATTCGTATACAATGGCACGATACCATTGATATAGGTCATAATAATATAAAATGCTGATAGTAACAAGAAATATGGCTGTGTAATCTGCACAATTCCATCTAGAATTGTCCATTTCCCTTTTTTAATACCTTGCACAAATAATTTCGGAATATATCGTTCTCCTGTATCAAAGTGACCTTGGGCCCAGCGTTTCCGTTGATTCCAGGACTGCATAAAAGTCAAAGGCTTTTCATCATAGACGATAGCATTGTGCGCCCACGTAGTTTTCACCCCATGGATCAACAATTTCAAAGAAAATTCCATATCTTCTGTCAAGCTATTACAAGACCAACCATAATCGCGGATGATATCGGTACGAATACACATACCTGTTCCACCCAAGGCTGTGGAAAGTCCTAAGTTATATTTTGCCAAATGCCACATGTGATTGACCATCCAAAAGGCAATGGCAAAGGTACCTGCCACCCATGTATCGGTTGGATTCTTCGCATTCAAGTACCCTTGAATTACTGGCTCCCCCTTTTCCAAATGACGATTCATTTCATAGAGAAAATGAGGATGCACTAGATTATCTGCATCAAAGATAACGAAAGCATCATATTTGCGTTCCATGGCGAATACTTTATCAAACATCCACCCCATGGCATACCCTTTACCCACTTCTTCTGTATTAAAGCGTTCATACACTTCAGCACCAGCTTCGCGAGCAATCTTAGCGGTATCATCTTTGCAATTATCTGCTACCACAAAAATATCATATAAGTGGCGAGGATAATCTAAGACTTGTAGATTATTCACCAATTGACCTATGACGGCACTTTCATTATGAGCACAGACAATAATCGCAAAGGAATGTTTCGGAGCACATTCCTCTTTGTCATTTTTATGCCACATGCCACAGACCATCAACACAAAGTAATACAAGGTATAAAATACGATGATTACTTGTATGGGAATCATAATTAGGTCAAACCAAACGTAATTCATCTTAGTTCCTTCCTATTTACGAATATTGTTGATGATAGTATTACTAATACCATATACAGCATATAATACAAAAATCAATACCGGCCAGGAGCGATAGTCCATCAATAGACAAAATACACCACAGCCTACAGTAATCCCAACGGCAATCGGTTGCACTGCATCGCTGCCCTTTCCTTTAAAATCCGGATGATGTACATTGCTGACCATCAAATAGCCTACGAATATCATAGCTAACATCAATGCCACATCAGGAATACGGACACCACTTAACACATAGGTAGCGGCCATACAGCCTGCTGCTGGAATTGGTAACCCTTGGAAATAACCGTGTACTTCTTCTGTCATAATGTTGAATCGTGCCAATCTGAAAGCCCCTAATACAGAGAATACCAACAATGGCACATATCCTAACCAACCATAATGATCTAAGCTCATCATATACAGCATAAAAGCTGGGGATACACCAAAGCCAACTACATCTGCTAAGGAATCTAATTCACGACCAAATTCGCCAGATACCCCCAATGCACGAGCTATACGTCCATCTAATCCGTCCGCTAGCAACGATAATAATACACAAATAGCTGCACCAGTAAAATTGCCTGTAGCAGATAAACTAATACCTACCACACCAAATGCTAAATTGGCTGCTGTACATAGATTGGGAAATATAGACTTATTCATCTTTCACCCTCCCAATGATCGTTTCTCCACCTACTACATGTTGTCCTTTTGTAACGCAAATATCTACGTCTAAAGGAACAAACAGTTCTGTGCAAGAACCGAACTTAATCATACCATACAAGGTACCTTGTTCTAAGGTATCTCCTACATCTGTCCAAGATACAATACGTCTAGCTAATAAGCCAGCAATCTGTGTTACCACAATTTCCATCTTGTCATTTTTAATACTAATCGTATGTCGTTCATTTTCATAGCCTACGGAATCTTTATAGGCTGG
>CAUUIH010000157.1:0-2602 GCA_963545165.1 uncultured Veillonella sp. | reverse complement strand
TTGTAAGAGTTTATATAACGGTATTTATAAGATTGTTTCCTCTATATAAGTAAGGGCTTCTACATCTTTAGAAGTAAGAGCATTTACATCTGTATTTCTATATAAAGTCATTAATAAAAACATATATATTTTTTATATTCGCCCTTCAAAAATGAATATACTACAAGAAATACAAAACATATAAAAAAGTCGGCTTTCGCCGACTTTTTTAATGTACTTTTACGCGTTTATGTTGTTGTTCATCAAATACGCCATCTACGTCAATGGTATCTAGAATTCGTTTTAAAGCATGTACATCGATTTGCCCTGGCGCCGATGTTTTACCAGCAGAGGCAAAGGTCATGGCATTTCCAAATAGAGCACCTGCAGTGCGTGTAACAGCACCTAGTTCTCCCATTGCCATCGTAATAATTGGATCCGAAGGATACAAAGCCTTTACTTCAGCTGTTGCTTCAAGGAGCGTCAATACATCACCAGTTGTGTGAGGCATAACGGCAATCTTTGGCACATCCGCTAAGAACTCTTTCATTTGAATGAGTCGATTTACAATAACTTCACGACTCGGCGTACCATGGAAATCATGGTTACTCATGATAATAGTAATTCCATGAACCTTAGCAAACTCTATCGTTTTAAGCATTCTATCTTGATCAAAGAATAACTCAATATCGATAGCATCCACCAATCCGGTAGGAATCAAACGTTCTAGCATTGTAAAGTAATCTTGTGTGGAAATCGTTCTTTCCCCACCTTCACCTTTTGTACGCCATGTAAAGAGCAACCCACGACCTTTCAGTTGTGGCTTGATGAGCATTAATAATTCAATGATAGCGTCAATGGAGTGGGCCCGCTCATAATAGTCAATGCGTAGCTCCACGACGTGACACGGTGTATTACATGCTACCGCGGTGGCATCTAGAATTTCTTTCATTGTTGTGCCCACAATAGGCACACATATTTTTGTACACTTTTCGCCGAGTACAGTATGACCGATACGGACCATAATAACTCCTTTCTGTCCCACACGGTGAGACTAATGACTTACCTTAAACTAACTATATACCAATATTTTTGTAAAAGCAATCAATCCACCCATATTGGATTGCTATTCACTAAAAGTGTATGAAAGCCTGTTATTATGCACTAAAACAGTATTCTTAGATTAACGATTAATGTCATTTTTTGTTATATCATGTCGCACGGATAGTTTCCGTGATTGGAATCCCATATAGAGTAATAACAAACCTGTAATACTAAATACATAGGATATCCCAATGTAGGTAGATACAATACTTGCGAACACAGGCCCTACCATAGAACCAAATTGTTGAGCTGTCGTCGTCATACCAAACATGCGACCTCTAAAGCTTGGATCCGTATTGAGAGTTACGGCTGCACTCAAAGATGGGTTGATGCCCACAATACAAGAACCAATTAGCACTTGTAGTACACCAAACCACCAAATACCTACTGGTAAACTTTGAAGTAAGAGAAC
The DNA here is from genome assembly GCA_963545165.1 of uncultured Veillonella sp. GTDB lineage: Bacteria > Bacillota > Negativicutes > Veillonellales > Veillonellaceae > F0422. Next base: position 1,107 of record CAUUIH010000157.1, on the reverse strand, counting down.
AACACCACTACCAAGCATACAGTAGGAAATGGTTCTAAAGTAGCCACGGTGCTCACCAAGGCGCACCCATAAGTTAGTCGTTAAAGAACCAGCTAAACCACCAATACTGAGAATTGTACCCGAAATAATAGCAGCCCCTTCCATAGTACCTTGCATATCACCTACATAAAGCGCCAAAATAGGCTGTAGCATCATGATCACACATTGCATAAAGAAGAAAATCCATAAAAGTCTTACTAATACAGGTTGTTCTTGGACTGTTTTAAAATCCTCTCGTAAAGATGTAGATTTCACCGGTTTTGAGGACTGTTCATTAGAAGCTATATTTTCTACATTTAGCTTTGGTTCTTTTACAAGGAACAATACTGCCAAAGTAGCAATGAATACGGCTATACCTGAAATATAAAACACAGGACGCATACCTACAACACTTTCAACGGCACCGCCCAAAAATGGACCGACGACATTACCTAAAATTAGACCTGTTTGGAATATGCCGAGGGCACGGCCTACCTGTTTTTCATCCACACTGAGGGAGACCATGGTCATCGCCGCAGGATAAAAGCCGTTAGCAAAACCTACTAAAGCACGGCCCATCAACAATTGGTACTGATCCGTTACCATACCGATGAGCACATAACAAAAGGCAATTGCGAAGCCAGCTCGTAAAGCCATCCGTTTCTTGCCCTTATTATCTGCAATTTTCCCCCAAATTGGCGCCATAATACCAGCAATTAGGAATGTAATACCAAAGACGAGGCCAGACCAAAGTGCCACATCATCCTTTGGAACACCGAGTTCCAACAGATATATTGGCAAAAAAGGAATTATCATTGTATAACATATGGCTAACACCGTCATACTAGCTGTGATAATCCACACGTTCCGCATGCCACCTCGAGCATCATATACACTTGTACTCATGGTATCCTCCCTTCCGCATAAAATCGTTTAGATAAACTAATATACACATAAATCACTTTAAATTACAGTTCCATTTAAATTACAGTTCTACTTAGATTTCAATCTATGTTACTATTCATAAAATGTTTTTACATTTTAATTTCATATATAAAGAAGAGCCGCATACGAAACGCGACTCTTTCC
>CAUUIH010000156.1:0-2629 GCA_963545165.1 uncultured Veillonella sp. | reverse complement strand
GCTTTGACAAATTCATTTATGTTTATACTATGACAATATCATATGTCGTTCATATATTAATATTGATTTCTTATGGATAGCTTTTACATATTAGATGAATGGTTGTATAATGGAAAGGTATTATTTCAGACTATCTTACTATGATTTATGGGTTCAAGTGAATCGTATATGCACCACTGCACCATCATAGTCCTTGTATCTAAAGTTAGGAGGCATTTCATGGCATCGTCGTACATGCTACAATTACATCTTAGCGCCGTAGAAACGGTCATACTCTCACTGCTTTCATTTTTACTGGGCACCTATATGCATAAGCACATTAACATCTTGCATCGTTGGGCTATTCCAGTGCCGGCTATTGGCGGTTTAACCGTAGCAATCATCGTATTTCTATTACAAATTTCTGGTCTTATCCTAATCACTTTGGACAAAGCTGTTCTCGTTCCCGCTATGGTGGCATTCTTCGCTACTATGGGGTTAGTAGCACCAGTGCAAATTTGTACATCTTCTCTGAAAGCCATCCCTCGCTACTGGGGCATGAGCACTGTGCTAGTCATCATGCAGATCACCATCGGCTTAGGACTTGCGACTTTATTCGGACTAGACAAACACTATGCCATTTTATTAGGCTCTTTATCTCTTGAAAGCAGCTATAACTTTGTCTCTGCCTTAGGTCATGATTTAGGGAGTGCCTTAGACGGCGAAACAGTAGCACATGGTATCATTGCTTTCACTTCCATTATAGGTGTGTTCATCGGCGGACCTATGGGGCAATATTTAATCGAAAAATTCAATCGCTATGAAACAGCCCCTCCTCCACCAGATTCACCAGCACCGACACCGATTGGCATTATCGTCAATTTATTGTTAGTCCTTATCTGTGTGAGTATCGGCATCGGCGGTTCCCACTACTTATTAGATACCTTTGGATTGCATATCCCTACGTTCATCGTATCCATGTTATTGGCCATTGCTATCCGTAACGGTGGCGATGCGATGGGGCAAACTTTCATCAATTCCAAAGCCATTGCTCTATTCAGTCAAATTAGTATTACTATCTTCTTAACTACTGTGTTCATGAGCATCCCTGTGATCGCATTACGTGCTCTTACAGGACCAATGGTTGTGATTCTACTCGTGCAAGTGATTGCTATTATTCTATTTACACGATTCATCGTATTTCCTGTGCTTTGTAAAGATTACGATGGCGTTGTCATAGGTGCTGCATTGCTGGGTCACGGTTTAGGTATCACACCAAACACAGTGGCAACCATTGCTACCCTTGGTGGTCGCTACAGAAAATCTGTAAAAGCGTTCTTAGTCGTTCCTATTACAGCTACTGTATTAATCAATGTATTTGGGATTCCTATTTTACATTGGATTATGCAGTTCTATTGGTAAAATGTAAGAGTACATAACTAATTTAACCTGAAAGTAATAAAATATATAAAAATAGAGGACATTGATATATAACTATCAATATTCCTCTATTTTTTTATCGTTTATATACTTGTAATCTGATCATTTGGATGTATCTCCTATCATCCAAATAAACTCATTTGCTCATCTTCTGGCAAGTCACCTAAACAACCAAGCTCTACCATACGATTGGCAATGGTTTGAGACATTTTTGTACGTCTTCGCAAATCTTTAATGGACAAGAACTCTGCTTGCTCTCTTTCTTCTACGATAGCATCCGCTACTTTTTCACCTAAACTAGTAACAGCCACGAACGGCGGCAATAATGATGTTTCATCTTTAATCATAAACCGCCTTGCTTGTGATTTGTATAACTCTACATTGGCAAAGGAGTATCCCCGCTGTTTCATTTCCAAAGATACCTCTAAGGCAGACATTAAATCTTTTTCTTTTGGCGATGCTTCATACTTAGCAGCTAAGGCTTTCAATCGTTTAAATTCTTGTTGCTGCTCTTCTAAAGAACCCATCATAATTTTCAAGTCAAAGGCTTTTGCTCGTATGGAAAAGTACGATGCATAAAATGCTAAAGGATAATTAATCTTGTACCAAGCAATACGGAAGGCCATCATAACATAAGCCACGGCATGAGCCCGAGGGAATAAATAGGAAATCTTTTTACAAGATCCAATAAACCATTCCGGGACCTGAGCTGCTCGCATTTGATCTTCATAATCTGTTTGAGCAATTCCCTCTTTGTTACGCTTTTCGATACCTTTCCCTTTACGCACATTTTCCATAACAGAAAAGGCCACATTATCTGCTACTCCATGGTTGCGCAAAAAGTTCATAATATCATCACGGGTAGAGATGGCTTCATTCAATTTACAGGTTCCTGTTTTAATCAAAGTTTGCGCATTATCTACCCATACATTGGTACCATGGGAGAATCCAGAAATCCGCACTAAGTCAGAAAAAGTTTGTGGTTTAGAATCTTCCAGCATAGCACGTACGAACCCAGTCCCAGACTCTGGTACTGCCAAGGTCGCTACTTTATCTCCCTGCAATTGGGCTGGCGTCAATCCCAATGCTTTCGTGGAGGAGAATAAGCTCAATGTAGCTGGGTCATCAAAAGGAATGCTCGTAGACGGTATCCCCGTCATATCTTCCAACATACGAATGATAGTAGGATCATCATGGCCCAGTATATCTA
>CAUUIH010000155.1:0-2677 GCA_963545165.1 uncultured Veillonella sp. | reverse complement strand
TCCATTTTAACAATGAAATTCAATGATATGCAAAAAACTAGAGAGTTCTAAGACTCCGCCTTAAAACTCTCTAGTATATGTTCTTATTTACTGCCTGTACTACCGATACCACCAGTACGAATACCGCGGGCATCGTCATCATTTGTAAGCAAGTATTTAGCGAAGATACCTTGCGCTACTCGTTCTCCTTTTTCCAAGGCAACAGGAGCGTCTGTGATGTTGTACACAGCAATCATAATATGACCTTCGTTATCTTCATTGTTATAGTAATCAGAGTCGATAATCCCTGTACTATTTGTGAGCATCAAGCCTCGTTTGATAGCCATGCTTGAGCGAACGTGGATCGCCAAATATTCATCATAATGCATGAACGCTTTCAATCCGGTAGGAATCAATACTGTTTCCTTAGGACCTACCACAACAGCCTCTGCACATTCAATGTCATAGCCTGCACTTTCAGAAGTCTTACGCTTCGGCAAATTAATGCCTTTCCCTTCAAAGGCAGAAACTACTTCAAATCCACGAATATCCATAGTGCACCTCAATTATTTCAATAGCTCTTTGCGGGACAAATTGATACGACCTTTGTCATCGATTTCGATAACTTTAACCATAATTTCATCACCTACATTGACTACATCTTCTACTTTTTCTACACGTTCTCTCGCTAATTGAGAAATATGAACCAAACCTTCTTTACCTGGCAATACTTCTACGAAAGCGCCGAAGTTCATCAAACGAGTGACTTTACCCATGTACACTTCGCCTGCTTCTACTTCTTTTGTCAAGTTCGTAATGATTTGGATTGCTTTTTCAGCCGCTTCCGCTTCTACCGCAGCGATAGAGATAGTGCCATCATCTTCGATGTCGATTTTAGCACCAGTTTCTTCAATAATGCCACGGATCACTTTACCGCCTGTACCAATAACGTCACGGATTTTATCTGGATCAATTTTCATCGTTACGATGCGAGGAGCCCATTTAGACATTTCTTCACGAGGCGCTTGGATAGCTTCCATCATTTTACCCATGATGTGCATACGACCTTTGTGAGCTTGTGCTAAGGCTTCTTCTAAAATTTCACGGGATAAACCAGAAATTTTAATATCCATTTGGATAGCAGTTACACCTTTTGTGGTACCTGCTACTTTGAAGTCCATGTCCCCTAAGGCATCTTCCATACCTTGGATATCTGTTAGGATTGTGTAATGTTCATCTTGTGTTACAAGACCCATTGCTACCCCAGCTACTGGCGCTTTAATCGGTACCCCTGCATCCATCAAGGATAAAGTGGAACCACATACGCTGGCCATGGAGCTAGAACCGTTAGATTCTAATACCTCAGATACTAAACGCATAGCATATGGGAATTCTTCTTCTGTTGGAAGTACTGCTAATAATGCTCTTTCAGCCAACGCACCATGACCGATTTCACGACGTCCAGGACCACGAGAGGAACGAGTTTCCCCTACGGAGAAGGACGGGAAATTGTAATGGTGAATGTATCGTTTTTCTGTATCTAAACCAATGCCATCAATAGTTTGTTTTTCAGACAATGGAGCCAAAGTACAGATGTTTAATACTTGCGTTTGACCGCGTGTGAACAAGCCAGAACCATGAGTACGAGGCAATGCACTTACACGACAAGAGATAGGACGAACTTCATCTAATTGACGACCATCTGGACGGATTTTTTCTACCGTAATCATATGGCGCACAATTTCTTTCACCATTTTTTCTAATGTAGCGTAGATGTCGCCAGCTTGTTCTGGGAATTGTTCAGCGAAATGAGCCAGCACTTCTTCAAACACAGCTTGTTGTTGCTCTTCACGTTGCACTTTATCTGCACACCGTACAGCCGCATCTAATTTAGCATGTGCGTAAGCACGAACTGCTTCTGCTACCACTGGGTCAACTTCTTTAATTGGGAATGTGCGTTTCGCATGTCCAATTTCAGCCACCATAGATTCTTGGAAGGCTACAATTTTTTTGATTTCTTCGTGAGCCGTCATGATGACTTCTAGGATGATATCTTCAGGAATTTCGTTAGCTTCCCCTTCTACCATCAAGATAGCATCTTTCGTACCAGCCACTACCATATTTAATGTAGTTACTTCTAATTGTGCTTTTGTTGGATTCACTACGATATTGCCATCCACAAGACCCATGCGCACGCCAGCGATAGGACCTGCCCAAGGAATATCAGAGATGGATAATGCCGCAGAAGCACCAATCAATGCGCAGATTTCAGGTGCATGGTCATGATCAACAGATAAAACTGTAGCTACTACATGTACTTCATTACGGCTGCCTTTATCGAATAAAGGACGGATCGGACGGTCAATCAAACGGCTATTCAAAATAGCAGACTCTGGTGGACGTGCTTCACGTTTAATAAAACCACCTGGGAATCTACCAACAGCATACATTTTTTCTTCATAATCCACTGTTAATGGGAAGAAGTCAATATCTTTTGCCTCTTTAGATGCCGTTGCTGTAACCAATACAACCGTATCACCATATTGTACTAATGCAGAACCACTTGCTTGTTTTGCTAACTCGCCAGTTTCGATCGATAACGTGCGACCAGCAAGTTCCATTTGGAATCGATTCATTCCATGCCTCCTGTTTAATTCTTTATCCTTTAAAAATCTTTATATTTGCTATTATACACGAG
>CAUUIH010000154.1:0-2697 GCA_963545165.1 uncultured Veillonella sp. | reverse complement strand
CTCTGGTGTAATACCGAGAGCTAGAATTACAGCTGGTACCAAGGCTTGTGTAGTTGCTGCTTGACTATACAACAATGTACTTGCAAAGAAGAAGGCTACCGCCAATAGGAACGGATATGCTGTTACCATGCTAGAAGCGAGCGCTTTGATTTCAGGGATATGACCTTTTACAAAGGTATCACCCAACCATGCTACGCCTAGTACACAGACACAAGCGGATAAGCCGGATTTGAATGTACTTGTATTAACAAGTTCTGCTGTATCAAGCTTACAGAAGAATGTGATAGCAGCCGCAATAATCATCATAAAGCCGATGATAGCATCATTTCGACCAAAGATAACTGGTTTAATAAGACCAATGTTTTTGGAAATTGCTGTTGCGTAGAATACGATACAAATGATACCAATCAAGAAAATCAATACTGAAGTTTTTGCACCAGGTTTTAAGTGGAAATCAGTGCTTTTTTCACGAGGTGGCGCCACGTGACCTGCCGCCAAACGTTCTTGATACACTGGATCAGAAGATAAATCATTATTCGCAAAGGTAGACATGATAAATGCCGTAATCATAACCCCTACAAATGTTGTGGAAATACAGATGGCGAGCAATGTAGGATAGTTAACACCATATGGCTCAAGGAACCCACTCATAGCAACTACTGCTGCAGATACAGGACTCGCTGTGATACCAATTTGACTCGCTACAACGGCGATAGATAATGGCACAGATGGCTTAATGTTTTCACTTTTCGCCACCTCTACGATTACTGGAATCATAGAGAATGCTGTATGACCAGTACCCGCTAGAATAGTTAAGAAATACGTAACGGTTGGTGCTAAGTAGTTGATATGCTTAGGATTTTTACGCAAAATACTTTCAGCAATACGCACCAAATAATCAAGACCGCCGGCTAACTGTAAGGCACAGATGGCTGCGATAGCAGACATGATAATCAGAATTACATCCCATGGAATCTGTCCCGGAAACATCCCCATACCAAGGCTTAACAACACAACCCCAAGGCCGCCAGCGTAACCGATGCCCATGCCACCTAGGCGAACACCGAGGAAGATGGCACCAAATAAAATAATAACTTGCATAATTACATAAATGTCCATACGATGACCTCCTTTATACATATATAGTATCATAGATATGCTAAATAATCATCGAATTTTGGCAATGTATAGTCTATAGTTTAAAATATGACGAAATTTCGATATGTTATGCAAAAAAACTACACCCCATTGCCTTAAACTACTAACAAAAGACAATAGGTGTAGCTTTCCAATAATTAATTTAGCATTATAAAATAATTGGGCGCATATCTTCAAGTATCCCCTCTTCCTCAGTGGCACGTTGGATACTTTCACCTACAATACGAACCATGTCCTCTAATTGTTCCACAGAGGATGCCAATGGAGGCATGAGGATAACCACGTCGCCAATAGGGCGGCAAATAAGACCTTGTTCACGGGCAAGGATTGCCACCTTAGCACCTACCGCATCATTTGGGCGATACGCTTCGTGGGTGGACACATCTTTTTCAAGTTCAATACCTACGATGAGGCCCCGCTGACGAACCTCTTTAACATGCTTCAATGACTTAATAGGTTCTAAAGCCTTTGTGAAAGCTTCTACTTTAGCAGGCAATTGTTCAATTACCTTTTCATCACGGAATACTTTCAAAGAAGCCAACGCAACGGCACAGGCCAAGGCATTACCAGTATAGGAGTGACCATGATAGAATGTTTTCTTTTCCTCAAAGGTGCCGAGGAATGCATCGAATACGCGTTGTGTAGTCAATGTTGCCGCTAATGGAAGGTACCCACCAGTGATGCCTTTGGATAAGGTCATAAAATCTGGAGATACCCCTTCATGTTCGCAAGCAAAGAATTTGCCAGTCCGACCAAAGCCTGTAGCCACTTCGTCAACGATGAGAAATACATCGTGTTGTTTTGTTAACTCACGAACCCGTTTCAAATAGCCGTGAGGCATTACGAGCATGCCCGCTGCTGCTTGCACCAATGGTTCCATAACAAGAGCTGTGATTTCATCACCTTCTTCGTTAAGGATGCGTTCCAATTCAGTCAACGACTCTTCAAAAGCTTTATCTCGATCTGCCAAATCTCTATATACACCAGGACTTGGCAATGTTAATGGTTTAAATAATAGATTATGGAATACTTGATGGAATAATTGAATACCACCTACGGATACGGTACCTAATGTATCCCCATGATAGCCTGCATTGAGGGCAATAAACTTAGTTTTCTTAGTTTGACCCACTTGCTGACGGTATTGGTACGCCATTTTAATAGCCACTTCGATAGCTGTACTGCCATCATCAGAGAGGAATACTTTATCTAAGCCTTCTGGAGCAAGCTCTACAAGCTCTTTACACAATTGTGCAGACGGAGGGCTTACGAGGCCTAATAATGTACTATGTGCGATTTTATCGATTTGATCCTTCAATGCTTGGTTCAATACAGGATGGTTGTGACCATGAATATTAACCCACAAGGAGGATACGCCATCGTAATACTTTTTACCGTTTTCATCGATGAGGTATACCCCCTCACCGCGTTCAATTACTACTGGTTCTTGTGCTAGCCAATCTTGCATTTGTGTAAATGGATGCCATACAAACTCGTGGTCCCATTGTGCTGCTTGTGAAAGCTGTTTCTCTGCCATTT
>CAUUIH010000153.1:0-2757 GCA_963545165.1 uncultured Veillonella sp. | reverse complement strand
TCATCTTTCGAGATGATATATATCCGGATTATCTATTTGCTGTGAGAGCAAGTGTTCTCCCCAAAATACGTAAAAAGGCAGGTACGACAAATGGAATCCATCGAGCAGATTATCGGTTACCATTGTGCGCCCGCAATTCGAGGTATTAAAGTAGCAAATCTTGTTGCATTACCTCAACATTTAGGGGCTGCGATGGTAGAAAAAACACACGAGTATAATGATAAATTTAATCAAAAAGGACTGTTCTTCTATGAGCTGTGCCATTGTGAAAAACGAAAATTATTACTCGTTTTCCGAGAACGTATGCTTGAGGACTATTTGAGACAACCTGAGGTGCTAGCATTTTTACAAGATTATGGATATGAATCCTATGAAACATTGGCAGATTGGCTATTACATTTGCGTAAGCGCATTGAAATGAGCGATGTGTTTCCTCATGAAATCGGTGTGTTTTTGGGATATCCATTAGAAGATGTAAAAGCGTTTATCCAATTCCGCGGGGCAGGCTATAAAGTCTGTGGCGACTGGAAGGTATATGGAAACCAAGCGTCAGCTATGCACGCATTTCATTGTTTTCGAATGTGCCGTGACTACTGTCACGCACAGTTGAATAAAGGAAAATCTTTAGAGTCTTTGGTTGCCGTAACGGCATGCTAGGAGGTAACATTATGATCGCTGTAATTTATTGGTCTGGAACAGGTAACACAGCTGCAATGGCAGAAGCTGTAGGTAAAGGCATCGCTGATGCTGGTCAAGAAGTGGTAGTAAAATCCGTTTCTGAAATCACTGCTGATGAAGCAGCAGGCTATGAAAAATTAGCATTAGGTTGCGCTGATATGGGTGCTGAAGAATTGGAAGATGGCGAATTTGCACCATTCTATGAAGCATTAGAACCTAAATTAGCAGGTAAAAAAGTAGTATTGTTCGGCTCTTACGGTTGGGGTGGCTCTTGGTTAGATGACTGGGCTGGTCGCGTAGAAGGCGCTAATGGCGTTGTAGTTGACAAATTACCAGTGATGGGCGAACCTGATGATTCTGGTAAAGAACAATGTGAAGCATTAGGAAAAGCGTTAGTAAACGCATAAGCCAACTAGATGGCATATAATAACCCAATATACTAGCTCTTAATCATAAGAGGTGGATAGATACATCTATTCGCCTCTTATTTTATTTTGGCAACCTCATTGCTAATTTGGAATCCATCATACATTGACCGTATAGGTTAAACTTTACTATAATAAAGAAATCATATTGTTATTAGTATAGGAGGTATTGTATGCAAGTATTACAAAACTGGAAATTACATGCATTAGCTCTCGTGATTACCATCATCGCTGAAATGATTGGTATTCAACGCTTTGGGGCAGTTGTATTCTTACCGCTTCTCTACGCGTTGATCATGGGTCTTTTTGTATCCATTCCATCATTCAAGATTTTAACGGTAGAAACTATGGAAAAATCAGCGGATTACCTTGGAATTGCAGTGATGCTCTTAATGGTGAAAGTAGGCTTAGGTATTGGTCCTAACTTAGAAATTTTATCGACTGCTGGGTTGGCTCTTATGTTACAAGAGTTAGGTCATTTCTTTGGTACTATTTTATTCGGTTTACCAGTAGCATTGTTAGTAGGCATGCGCCGTGAAGCGGTGGGCGCTTGTTACTCTGTAGACCGGGAGCCTAATGTAGCGATTATTATTGATAAATTCGGCTTTAGTTCTCCTGAGGGCCGTGGCGTGATGGGTATGTATATCTGTGGTGTATTGATTGGTGCTATGTGGGCATCTGTATTGGCAGGATTCTTTGCTCAAATGGGATGGTTCCATCCATTGGCATTGGCTATGGGTGCGGGTGTAGGTAGTGCGAGTATGATGGCTGCTTCTACAGCCCCTATCATTGCCGTATATCCAGAATATGAAACTCAAATTGCAGCCTTAGCAGGGGCAGCTAATTTATTGACTACCGTATTAGGTGTGTACTTTGGTATTTTCGTATCCTTACCTGTGATGGAAAAAACATATAACTTCTTTACAGGCCGTACACGTGAACAAGATTTGGCAGAGGAGGGAAAATAAGATGACTATCAGTGAAAAAATTACACAATTTGTCATCGTGATTTGCATTGCAGCTATAATGACTGCTGTGGGCAATGTCATTGATGGCAAGCATCTATTGGGGCCAAGTCTTGTAGGAGTCTTTGTGATTGCAGGACTTGCTATTATTGGCGCTATTATTTCCTATTTGCCATTAGCCAATCGATTCCCTATGGTATTCTGGGTATCTTTAGTAGGAGTGATTGCTTCCTTGCCGGTGATGCCAGGGCAAGCATGGATTATTGCACAAACAAAAGAAGTAACATTCTTGGCGACAACCACACCAGTATTAGCCTATGCAGGTCTTTCTTTGGGAAAGGATTTAGGAGCGTTCCGCCGTCTATCCTGGAGAATTATTCCAGTCGCCTTAGCGGTAACGGCAGGTACTTTTATTTGCGCTGCTGCAGTGGCTCATTTTGTACTACATATGCAAGGCGTGATTTAAATTTGAATACAGCATATAGGTGATAGATACACCTAATGAAAGAGAGTTGAGGATTTCCTATCAACTCTCTTTTTGATTTCATGGTACAATAGAGTTCAAGAGTTATATATAGATATCTTTTCGTGAAAGATATTTTCATACAATGTAAAAGGAGACTGATTATGTTAACGAAAGAAGAAGTAAAACAACGTGTATGTGATGCTATTGTAGCAGGACAAGATCG
>CAUUIH010000152.1:0-2805 GCA_963545165.1 uncultured Veillonella sp. | reverse complement strand
CATTCAGTCTATGGCAACTTACAATCGGCTCTTTACTATTCTTAGTAGCCATGATCTTCGAATGGTCTCTCATTCCTGTAACAACAATTTTATTCTTTACTGTATGTACAGTCTCCCTATTCGGTTCCGCCTCCTTCTCCATGGCGATGACGAACTACGGCAAAATGGCTGGTAGCGCCTCTGCAGTACTAGGTTTTGCAAGCATGTTTGCGGCAGGTATTGTATCGCCACTCGTTGGTATTGGTGGGGAATATACAGGTGTACCAATGGGGATTACAATGCTAGTATGTGCAGCGCTTTCCTTATTGTGCTTGTATGGATTGGTAGAAAAAGAATAGCCTTATTTTACATTAGTGAAAGTTCCACAATGGGGCCCCTCTACAACAGAATAGTTTAGGTATATAAATAGAATCCCCCTTTCCTTGCTCAGTACGTCACTACGTTCCGTAAAATCGCTTCGGAAAGGGGGATTCTATTTATATTAACAATTGCTCTGGAGGCGTCCCATTGCGGAACTATATTTAATCTATCTAAGATGGCTATATTTTTGCTCCAATCGGCTAAGCACAATAACGGAAAGCGCCAGCCAACTGATTGTAAAAAAAAGAGATGTGGCACAGCCACATCTCTTCACCCTTCCCCACTGCATTAGTTATATTTTCAATGGGACTTTTTCATAACGGATGTATATAGAAAAGAACACAGCCCTCTCTGCAGCGATTTTACGAAGCGTAGCGCCGTACTGAGCCAAGAGAGGGCTGTGTTTTTTCTATACTAGTGTTATGTAGTTGTCACAGGGCCCCATTGAAAATATAACAGAGCACTCTTATTCAAACATTGTCGATAGTAATAGTTTCAATCGGTTTGCTTGGTTTACTGCACTGGAGCCTGGATCGTAGTCGATGGCAGCAATGCGCACGTCTGGGTATGCAGCGGATAGTGTTTTTACCATGCCTTTACCTGTTACGTGGTTTGGTAAGCAGCCGAATGGTTGCAAGCATACGATTTGTTTTGCCCCTTTTTCGATGAGGTCAATCATATCGCCTGTGAGGAACCAGCCTTCACCACATTGGTTACCAAGTCCGATGAATTGAGCTGCTTCTTTTGCTACTTCTGTCATACGTTGTAGAGGGTCGAAGTGTTTGGACGCCGCTACGGCTTTAGCGTATGGCAAGCGGTAGAGTTCAAGGGCTTCACGAGCCAATGTACCGAAGAAGCCAGATAGCCATGTACCATCAAGGTGTTTAGCACGGTATGTACTATCCATTGCGCAGTACAAGAAGAAGTCTAATAGGCCAGATGTAACAACTTCGCCACCTTCTTTTTCAATGAGTTCATTGATATGGTTATTAGCACTCGGATGGAACTTAACGTAAATTTCCCCTACGACGCCAACGCGAGGTTTTTGTATATCTTTATTAACTGGCAAGTTATCAAAGTCATGAATGATTTCTTTGATGTACTTATTGTACTGACGAAGGCTTGCAGATGTAATGTTTTCACGTAATTTTTTAATCCAGTAATCACATAATGCATCTGTAGAGCCCGGATTAGTTTCGTAAGGACGTGTAGCCAATACGCATTGCATGAGAGCATCACCGTAAACAACGGCTTGAATCATGCGATGCAAGAAACCTTTTGTCAATTTGAAGCCTGGTTGACGTTCCATATCGCTTGCATTAAGGGATAGGATTGGCACTTGTTTCATACCAGCATCAATCAACGCTTTACGCAAATAACCAATATAGTTTGTAGCACGGCAACCACCACCAGTTTGCGAGATGATAACAGCTGTTTTATCGATATCGTATTTACCAGATAATAGTGCAGACATGAGCTGACCAACAACGATAATCGCCGGGTAACATGCATCATTATTGATATATTTCAAGCCCACTTCAATATCGTCACGCGTTGGAGCTGGTAACATTTCAAAGTTATAGCCTTCATTTTTGAGGACTGGGTCTAATAGACTAAAATGCAATGGTGACATTTGTGGCACCAAGATTTTATAGGTCTTACGCATTTCCTCTGTGAACACCACGCGATTATAATCATAGGTTGGCAATTGTTCTTCCACCACTTCTGGTGCCTCTGGGTTGTGATGACGACGCAAGCTACGTTCCATTACGGATTGCAAGGAACGCAAACGAATCGTTACAGCCCCAAGGTTTGTACCTTCGTCAATTTTGAGTAAGGTATGAATTTTGTGGTTTGCTGAAAGTATATCTTTTACTTGATCCGCTACGATAGAGTCGAGACCACAACCAAAGGAGTTAAGCTCAACAATTTGGAAGCCTTCTGTTCTACTTACGAATTCAGCAGCGCGGTATAGACGGCTATGGTAAGACCATTGGTCTACAACACGTAAATGCTTAATTTCATTGCCTAGTGGAGCAACACCATCTTCTGTAAGAACAGCCATGCCAAGGGATGTAATAAGCTCTGGAATACCGTGGTTAATACCGGAGTCCAAATGATATGGACGACCAGCTAATACGATAGTAGGAATTTGTTCTGCTACGAGACGAGATACTGTTTTCTTTGTCGTTTCACGGTAAGAAGCCTTACAATTTTCTTGTTCTTCCCACGCTTTTTCAACAGCGTTAGCAATATCTTTCTTCTTGAGATTCAAGAAATCCAATGCTTTCACAAGAGCAGGAACAAGAGATTTCTTATCAGCTAATGGCAAGAATGGTGCATGGAATGGAGTATCTCCCAAAACCTCCTGCATATTGTTTTTGATAAGCTCTGGATAGGAAATAACCATTGGACAATGGTAATTATTGTCGCGGCTAAATTCCT
>CAUUIH010000151.1:0-2811 GCA_963545165.1 uncultured Veillonella sp. | reverse complement strand
TTCGCGAGCATTCATACCATTAAAAACTATGGTCATCAAGAGCGCACTCACTTGGTAATCAGGAATTTCCCCCTTTACATAGCCATCTATGACAAAGCGGATTTCCTCATCTGTTAACGGCAAGTTCGCCCTTTTCTTCAGAATAATATCATACATACGCATAGTTACACCGCCATTCTAAGAAACCACCTAAGCATAGCCTAGGTGGTTTTCTATTATACTTCTTCGTTCAAGTGATTCTTTAGTAACTCTACAGCTGCACTGGCTCCAATTCGGCTACAACCTTCTGCAATATAGGCTTTCATATCCGTAATAGAGCGAATACCACCTGCGGCCTTAATCTGTACATTAGGACCAATATGCTTTTTAAAGAGTCTAATATCTTCAAGGCTTGCACCGCCGCTACCAAATCCAGTAGATGTTTTAATATAGTCTGCGCCACCATTTGTAATACATTTGCAAAGCGCTACCTTTTCAGAATCTGTAAGATAACAAGTTTCGATAATAACTTTTAAAATCTTATCACCACAAGCCTTCTTAAGCGCCTCAATTTCGCTAGTTACCGCTTCAAAATCACCTTGCTTTACATCTCCAAGATTAATAACCATATCAATTTCAGAAGCGCCCTCTTCAATAGCCTGTTTCGTTTCGGCCACCTTTACCTCTGTTGTTTCATATCCTAAAGGGAAACCGATAACGGTACATATGTTAAGTTCTGGATATGCTTCATGGGCGGATGCTACAAAATCTGGAGGAATACAAACAGATGCAGTTTTATACCTTAAACCATCCTCACAAACTTCTTTAATATCATCCCATGTAGCTGTAGGACGCAATAATGTATGATCTACATAAGCTAATAATTCTTTCCCCAACATAGTACCTCTCCTTACTAAAAGAACGACATTTGTTCTGGTTCTGGCTCTTTATGTAATGCATCTTGAGCAGAGCGATTTTTATCATCAATGAATGGTTCTAACGGTACGCCTGTAGTCTTTAATAAATCTGGTAAACTATTAACGCCTTTCAACTTAGCAGCTTCTAATACAACCTTTGCACAAGTCTCTGCATCATCCAGTGCATAGTGATGTTTAAACTCAACTCCAATATATGCGGCCATTGTATTCAACTTATGATTAACTAAATCAGGCCATACCGCACGTGAAAGTTTAACTGTACATGCATAATCTAGTTCTGGCCAAGGGATTTTATAATAATCTAAAGTAGCACGCAATACGTTCATATCAAATTTCGCATTGTGAGCCACCATAATATTCCCTTTTAAATGGTTTTCATAAATGGCATTCCACAACTGATCAAAGGTCTTTTCATGAAGAACATCCTTCGGTTGGATACCATGAATTTCAATACATTCATCATCAAAACTCATAAACGGAGGCTTGATGAGGCTATATGCTTTTTTGGTAATTTGTCCGTCCTTTACGGTAATAACCGCCAAGGAGCACGCACTATTTTTAAATTTATTTGCTGTTTCAAAGTCTAATGCAACAAAATCTAACATAGGACTCCTTTCAAAATCTATATATAAGAATTATATTCATTTACTCTACTTATTATAGCATGAAATAGACTATAATCTACTGTTCAAAGGTGACCAATAATCACCTCATTCACACCAATTTTAATTGACAGATAGGCCCTCAGTATGTGAAAATTATTTAGATATGTATGTAGTATGGAGGTTGCAACATGGCAGATGACAGATTAATCGTTGCCCTTGACGTATCCACGATGGATGCAGTGAAAGAAATCGTATTATCCCTCGGTGATTCGGTTAGCTTTTACAAGGTCGGCATGGAGCTATTCTACGCCGAAGGAGCAAAAACAATTCGTTTTTTACAGGAGCAAAACAAACAAGTATTTCTTGATTTGAAATTGCACGACATTCCAAATACGGTAGCCCATGGCGTAGCTTCCTTAACACGTCTCGGTGCTAGTTTAATTACTTTACATGGTCAAGGTGGTCCTGTCATGATGAAAGCTGCTGTTGAGGCAGCTCGTGAAAGCGGCAAAGAACTAGGTATTGAAAGACCAAAGTTATTGGCCATCACAGCCTTAACGAGTTTTGACGATGAATCTTGGACTGCTATTGGTGGTCAGCTACCAATTTCCGACCAAGTCATTCGCCTTGCAAAACTCGCTAAAGACTGTGGTATGGATGGTGTTGTATGTTCCGCATTAGAAGCTAAAATGATTCGTGAAGCATGTGGCGATGACTTCCTCATCGTTACCCCTGGTATTCGCCCTTCCTTTGCAACAACAGACGACCAAAAACGGGTTGCAACACCAGCTAGTGCACTACAAGATGGAGCATCTCGCCTTGTTATCGGTCGACCTATTACACAAGCCGAAAACCCTCGTGAAGCGGTTCGTTTAATTATTGAAGAAATGGAGAAAGTATCCAAATGATGACAGAACAAGAAGTAAAACAATTACTGATCGACACTCAAGCTATTTTAGAAGGTCACTTCCTTTTGACATCTGGTCTCCACAGTCCAATGTATGTTGAAAAATTTAATGTATTACAACATCCAAAAAATACAGAAAAACTTTGTAAAGAATTAGCTGAACGCTTCCGCGATCAAAATGTAGAACTTGTTATTGGACCTATGACCGGCGGCATCTTACTTGCTCACGAAGTAGGTAAAGCGCTTGGCACCCGTGCTATCTTCACAGAACGCGAAAAAGGCGTTATGACATTACGTCGTGGCTTTAAAATCGAGCCAGGCACAAGAGTACTTATCGTTGAAGACATCGTAACTACTGGTGGTTCTGTACAAGAAGTAGTAA
>CAUUIH010000150.1:0-2814 GCA_963545165.1 uncultured Veillonella sp. | reverse complement strand
TATCGCAATAGCTCACGATATACTTTTTCCACATTCGCCCTAGTGGCACAATAGACAATCCCTACATCATTGGGATTGTGTAGTACATAATCCCGTACATATTCCATACGCTTACTTTCATGGATGACAGAGAACGCCAAATTAGGACGATCAAATCCCGTAATATGCACACGAGCATTCTCCAATCCTAAGAGTTGTTTCATATCGCGTTCTACTTCTTCCGTAGCACTGGCTGTGAAAGCCCCCACCACTGGTTTATGGGACAAGCTCTTAATAAAAGGTCCTATAGCCGTAAAAGAAGGCCTAAAATCATGGCCCCACTGGGACACACAATGGGCCTCATCAATAATCACTTGGCTAATGGGCAAATCTCTTAAAAACTCACAGAACCCTTCTACTTCTAATTTTTCTGGCGCCAAGTATAATAATTTAATCCGTCCTTCCCGTAAGTAGTACAGAATTTTATTCTGTTCTTCTCGGCTGAGAGTGCTATTCATATATGCCGCTGGCATACCTTGCTCTTTCAAGGTATCCACTTGATCTTGCATCAAGGAAATCAATGGAGAAAAAACAATGGTAATACCCGCCTTCAGCATAGCAGGGATCTGAAAGCAAATCGATTTACCTGCCCCTGTAGGCATAATCCCTAGCACATCTTGGTTCTCTAACAAAGCTGTCACAGGTACCTCTTGAGCGGGACGAAAACTGGAATATCCATAAAAATGTTGCAATGCTCGTAAGGCTCTAGCATCCATATGTCTTTCCTCCTTTCTTACACACTCATTCATCTAATTGCATCTATTCATTATACCATTTTTATAGATGCCTATAAACTATTCCACCAAGAACTCTCCTTTCTTTTTTCTATAGTAGTCAAACATTTGTGACACAATCTCTTGAAGATATATGTAAATAATTATCTATAATACAATGACCCTAGCGCTTTCACGTTAGAGTCATTATAATCTGTTCAATGTTAAGAAGAAATTCACGCCATTTCTTTTTGTAATTCCTCAAGTTTTTGTCTTGCCTTATCTATATCTTGCGCACCTTCTCGCGCTCCACCACTAGGCATCCTTATCACCGCCCATAAGTTTGGTTATAATTGTAACCGCATAGCTAACAACAAAACCATTAATCCACGAACTCCAATCTAACCCTGTATAAATTTTAGCGATGAATACCGCAATTGCTAATACTACATACACTTTCAATATTGTTTTCATGCTTATCATGTTATCAGCTCCTTTCTTTACTTATATTATACTACTTTATAACTAAACAGTAAGGGCATATAGTAGAAGAAAGCGCAAAAAAGCTCTATAAAAATATTGGAACTACTTATATACGTGTAGCCCCAACATTTTATATGTGTATGTAATTATAGAATATGCATACGTTCCGATGCATCGAACTCTGCTTGGATTTCTTTGCTTGGCTCATGGTCTAACAAGCTAACCACGAAGATAGCAATAGCGGATAAGATGAAACCTGGTACGATTTCATACAAGCCGAACCAACCGAATTGCTTCCACACAAGAACTGTAATCCCGCCTACTAAAATCCCAGCGATACAGCCTTTCAGAGTCATACGTTTCCAAATCAAAGAGATTAAGATAGCTGGACCAAAGGCAGCGCCAAATCCTGCCCATGCGTAAGCTACCATTGTTAAAATGTAACTTTGTGGGTTCACCGCCATCACAATGGCAATAGCAGATACAATCAATACCGTAGCACGGCTAACCATAACCAATTCACGGTCTCCTGCATCACGAGCAAACACATTGCGGTACAAGTCTTGCGATACAGAGGAGGCTGTCACTAGCAATTGTGCAGAAGCTGTACTCATGATCGCTGCCAACACAGCGGACCAAATCAAACCTGCCACAAATGGGGTAAATAAATGCTCGCTCATCACAAGGAATACTGTTTCTGCATCAGCATCTACTAATGGTGTTGTTAAGTACACTTTACCAACAAGACCAACAGCCACCGCTGCTAGCAAGGAAATCACAACCCAAATCATGGCAATATTCGTAGCTTTTTTTAACTCTTTCGCATCAGAAATCGCCATGAAACGCACTAAGATATGAGGTTGACCAAAGTAACCAAGTCCCCATCCTAGACTAGAAATTATACCTACTACCAAGGTGAACATATCTTGTTCCGGTCCCCAAATAGACAATCCTGAAGGGAACTCCGTAGCAATTAAATGTGCTGTTTCTGCAGGGCCACCTAGATACATAGCTGCCGTCACAGGTACCAACAAGATGGCAAAGAACATCATCATCCCTTGGATACAGTCTGTCCAACTTACGGCTAGGAAACCACCTAAGAATGTGTAGAAAATAACTACTCCTGCTGTAATAAAGAGGGATGTCATGTAATCTAATCCAAAAATAGTATTAAATAACTTACCACCAGCCACGAATCCAGAAGAAGTATAAATTAAAAAGAAAATAACGATGAAGATAGCAGACACTACCGGCACAATTCTTGATGTATCATGAAACCGGTTCTTCAAATAATCCGGTATAGTCAAGCTATTATTCGCTACCTCTGTGTAATTGCGCAATCGTTTCGATACGAACACCCAGTTCAGCCATGTCCCCAAAGCCAAACCAATGGCAATCCATAACGCAGATATCCCGGTTGAGTAGGCAAATCCAGGTAAACCCATCAACATCCATCCACTCATATCAGAGGCTTCCGCACTCATGGACGTGATCCAGGGGCCTAGCTGGCGACCTCCTAAAATATAGTCGTCTAAGCTATTAGACTTGCGGTAATAATATACCCCGATGTACATCATGA
>CAUUIH010000149.1:0-2848 GCA_963545165.1 uncultured Veillonella sp. | reverse complement strand
CCTGTGAAAGCTGGTTTCGTTACACCTTCTAGTGGATGCAAGGACGCTTCACCATTTGGATATTCAAACCAAGAGTGATTGATTTCTTCCGACAAGAAATCAGGATTCATCAAATCTTCCCCTTCTAATGCTGTGAAAGTGGCTTTTTCCCAACCAAGCTCAAAGTTTTCTACTACACCATTGGCACGAACAAGAGCCTTTTTAAAGAAATCTCCATCTTTTATACCTGTATATGCATCATCTGGATAGCCACCGTAAGCAAGGACGCGTTTTTTCGCCAATCCGCCACCATCTACCATGCCAGCTTTTACATATAGATGACCAATGGCTAGTAAGTCTGGTAAATAGAAATAGTTCACCAAATCTTTTGCCAAGGAAATAGATTCATCCACGCTTGCTAAACGAGCCGCATTCACAGGGGCATTCATATCATCCATGGAAATAGAGCAAGGCATACCACCTACGATGTAATGAGGATGTGGGTTTTTACCGCCGAAAATAACATGTGGTGTCACCACATCACGTTGACGATCTAAGATTGTCAAATAGTGAGAAATCGCCATCAAATGCACTTCTGGTGGCAATAATTGATAATCTGGATGATCCCACCATTGAGCAGAGAAAATACCTAATTGACCACTTTCTACAATCTTTTTCACTTTTGTTTGGATGGCTGCATAATACGTCGCATTTCCTTTAGGGAACTCTTTAGGGTAGGCAGATGTGGAAGATTCCAAATCTTTTGGTTGCAATCCGCTTACATTGTATGTATCCAAAACTTGTTGTTGCAATTCTGCTGTTTTCTTAGGGTCTGCTTTCAACGCCTCCACTGGACTTACCCAGTCAAGGGCATGCAAATGATAAAAATGCACAAGATGGTCATGCGTATCTAAACAACTATGCATTATATTACGGATATAATTGGCATTTTTAGGAATTTGAATACCCAATGCATCTTCTACAGCACGGAGAGACGCTAAGGCATGGGTAGAGGTACATACGCCACAAATCCGTTGTACGAATGCCCATACATCACGAGGGTCACGATTTTTCGCTACTAATTCAATACCACGCCAAGCTGTACCACTAGATAGAGCATCTTGGACTTTACCAGTAGATTCATCTACACTAACTTCTACACGCAAGTGACCTTCAATACGGGTCACTGGATCTACTACAACTCGTTTCATTATTGGTCACTACCTTTCTGTTCCACTTCTTTTTGTTTCGCTTCTTGTTCTGCTAAATATTTTTTCTCTTCTTGAATGGAATCATATTTATGTTTTGCTAATGTAATACCACCGTGGGCAACAACAGCACCAAAGGCACCGAATCCTGCCACTGTTCCTAATGTATCCACATCAGTGATTGTATTTGGCGTATGGATATGAGGCAATCGTTGGTAAAAGTTGTCATTGTCCCAGAATCCTTTTTCGGAACAACCAATACAACCATGTCCAGATTGAATTGGATAGGATAATCCATTCCACCAGCGTAAGTTACCACAAGAGTTATACGTTTCTGGTCCACGACAGCCTACTTTGTATAAACACCAACCCGCTTTGGATGCATCATCATCGAAGTGTTCCACAAATAATCCAGAATCAAAGAACGGACGACGATAACAAGTATCATGAATACGGTTACCATAGAATTGTTTAGGTCTGCCTGCCGCATCAAGAGGCGGGATTTGTCCGAATAAAGCATAATGCATAATAACACCTGTCATAACCTCTGGAATTGGAGGGCATCCAGGTACTTTAATGATTTTTTTGTCTTTTACGATAGAAGAAACGGATACTGTATTCGTTGGGTTTGGTTTCGCTGCTTGAATACCACCCCAAGCCGCACAAGAGCCATATTCGATGATGAAAGCAGCTCCCTCAGCGCACTCTTTCAATACATCTACAAAGGGACGTCCACCAACTTGGCAGTAGGATCCATTTTCATCCAATGGAACACCACCCTCGACAGCCAATACATACTTCCCTTTTTTACTTTCTAACAAGTGATATAAATGATGTTCAAATGGTTCTCCCGATGCAGCCGCCAAAGTATCATCATACTCTAAGGCAATCATATTTAAAATCACATCAGATGCGAAAGGTGATGTAGAGCGAATGAAAGATTCGTCACATCCTGTACATTCATGTCCATGTAACCAAATTACTGTAGGTAATTCTTTTGTTTCTGCTGCCGCCACGACTTTATTGGTCAATGCTGGTGGTAACCCTAAAATAGCAGTTAAAGCTACACAGGATTTCATAAAAGTACGTCGGCTTAATTTACGCTCTTGGAATAAGTTCCAAAGACTATTCAATGATTCTTTCACACAAAAAGCCCCTTTCTCTTGCAATAACTTTATAGCGTTTATATACAATCCTATATAGGTATAGTATAGCACGAAACACTTGTTCTCTATAAGAATATAAATCACTAATTTTAGAAAATTTTTTTATATCTTCTATTTATATTTTTAATAATTTACGTACAGAAGCTGCTTTTTTATAGCCACCGATACGATCTTTTTCCTTTCCCTTTTTATAGGAAATAATTGTTGGTACCCCTTGTACATCTTCTTTTAATGCAATTTCTTTAGCTTCATCAATATCAATAGCAATCATACGAGCTACACCTTGTAGTTCATCGTGTAGCACATCTAATTCTTCTTTCATCGCCTTACATGGTTCACACCATTCTGCGGTGAAACAGGCTAATACGATTTCGTCATTACCTTTCACGATAGATTTAAAATCTTCATAGGTTTTAATGGATTCCAATTTCATAACAATTCCTCCTACAATAACAAAACCGCTCCGAAGAGCGGTTTTGAGCAAGCAATCAATAA
>CAUUIH010000148.1:0-2905 GCA_963545165.1 uncultured Veillonella sp. | reverse complement strand
TTACCAAAGGGACGGATAAGGCAGTAGAGGACTTTACGTCCTCTATTTCCTTTGATTCCCGTATGTATAAAGAAGATGTGGCAGGCAGCATTGCTCATGCTACCATGCTAGCAGAGCAGCACATCATTTCTAAGGAAGATAAAGAGGCTATCGTAGCAGGCTTACAGGCCATTGAACAGCAAATTGATGCAGGAGACTTCGAGTTCTCTGTGGCGTTGGAAGACATTCATATGAACATCGAGAAACGTTTGACTGATGCTATCGGTGAGGCGGGCGGACGTCTTCACACAGGACGTAGCCGTAATGACCAAGTGGCAGTAGATTTACATATGTACATCCGCAAGGCTGTGGTACACATGGGCGAAGAACTAGTAAACTTGCAACAAGCTTTCTTAGAAGTAGCTGAGAAATATAAAGATATCATTATCCCTGGGTACACCCATTTACAACGGGCCCAACCAGTGCTATTTAGTCACCATATGATGGCTTACTTCTCCATGATAAGCCGCGACTTCGATAATTTACCTTTGATTTTTAAACATGCCAATGTGATGCCATTAGGTGCAGGCGCTTTGGCGGGCACCACGTATCCTATCGATCAAAACATAACGAAAGAATTGTTGCACTTTGATGCGATTTATGAGAATAGTATGGATGCTGTCAGCGATCGGGATTATGTGCTAGAATTCCTCAGCTTTGGGGCGAAAGTGATGATGCATTTAAGCCGTTTAAGCGAAGAATTAATTCTTTGGTCTAGTACAGAATTTGGATTCATCGAATTAGACGATGCCCACTGCACTGGCTCTAGTATTATGCCACAAAAGAAAAATCCAGATGTATGTGAACTGGTACGTGGTAAAACAGGTCGTATCTACGGTCACTTGATGGGACTTCTTACCACCATGAAAGGCCTACCAATGACGTACAATAAAGATATGCAAGAAGATAAAGAAGGCGTGTTCGATACTATCGATACTTTGCATTTTGCTATTTCTATTACAGCGGACATGCTACGCCATATGACAGTCAATGGAGACCATACAAAAGGAGTGTTGGACGATGATTTCTCCAACGCTACGGATATGGCGGACTATTTGGCGAAAAAAGGTGTACCCTTCCGTGAAGCTCATGCCATCGTAGGGGCAGCGGTGCAACATTGTATTGAAAAAGGTTGCGTGTTGTTAGACTTATCTGTGGATGACTTCAAAGCGATTTCACAGTACTTTGAAGCGGATATCTTAGATGCCATCACTATCGAGGCTTGTGTAGCAGGTCGTAGCAATTACAGCGGTACAGCACCAGAGTGCGTAGCACGTCAAATTCGTATCGGTAAGGAAGTACTTTCAGAAGAACTAACACAAATTGCAAATTGGAAAGAGAAAATTCATTTGCAATAAATAGGGGGGAGTATATTATTAAATACTACTGAGATTTCTGTAACATTAAAGCGCGATATACTGTAAGCAAACTAAGGATTACAAGGTTTGCTTTCAAGGGTATCGCGCTTTTAGTGTATAAGGATAGATTTTGACAAATAATGTTAGATAAGTTCCATATTCTTAATTCTTGTCTGCGTTGGTTTCATCTTTATTTTCTTCTATGAGATTTTTTTGTAAATCTTTTTGTACATCTTTTTCAGAGAGTTTTTGCTCGATATACTTATTAATGGTTTCATAAAATTCTTTGGTCGATTCACTATCTAATTTTGTCGAATTATAAACTTGATTGATTTTCAATTGAACAGATTGAATACCATAAGAGGCTTGTTTTTTGCGAATCGCTTCTAATTCTTCTTCTGAAATCGGATCTCCAATAACCGTTAAGACCAATTCATTATTTCTTGACTTGTAAACTTGATTGATTACTGTACGATTGGCAAATTCTTTTCCTACAAACTGTTTGATTCCTTCTTTTCGTGCATGCTCTATCGTTAGTGTGACTGCTGAATAACTAGCTGGAAGAATCAATAATACAAGTAAGGATACTAGCCCAATTTTACTTTTCATGGTTAGATCTTTAAATGAACTTAAGAGAGATTTTTTCATTAAAATTCGTGTTCCAATAATGTTAGTTAGCATGATAAAAACACAATTAATCAAGAAAAGATAAAGAGCCCCAAATAAAAAATGCATATTTCCGTTAGCTAAACCATAGCCGGCAGTACAGATAGGTGGCATTAGAGCTGTTGCAATGGCTACTCCTGGAACGATATTGTTTGCTTCTTTTTTTCTTGACCCAATGACTCCTGCTATTCCACCAGCAATAGCGATGAGAACATCCCAAATGGTGGGAGAGGTTCGTGCAATCAATTCGCTACTTGCATACGATAAGGGAGAAATCCAAAAATACAGTGTTGACACAAGTAAGCTGACCAATACATAAGTTAATAAAACTTCTGCAGATTGCTTGATTAAACGCGTATCAAAAATAGCTAAACCAAATCCGAGACCCACAATGGGTGTCATAAGAGGGGAAATCAGCATGGCACCGATAACAACAGCTGTTGAGTTCATATTTAAACCTATGGAGGCAATAAAAATCGCACACATCAAAATCACTGTATCTTGTATTCGAACATGAAGATCATCATATAATTTCTCACGGTATTCGCGTATTGAATAATTACCTGTCATTTCTTACTCCTTTTATTTCTTATACCTTGTTTCTGTATGGGTGATAGTTGAGAGACTTCTGTCTATCCTTACCATTATATCAAAAATTTAGCCGAAATATTTATGAAGAATATATCGAAAATATATGATATAATAAACATATATTTTTGTTACTAAATACTATGAGGTACTAACAATGAAATTAATCTCTTGGAATGTCAACGGCTTGCGTGCAGCTATGACGAAAGGATTTATGGATGCATTCGATGCATTAGATGCAGATATGTTCTGCT
>CAUUIH010000147.1:0-2907 GCA_963545165.1 uncultured Veillonella sp. | reverse complement strand
CTTTCGCCTACAATGGTATCGGAGTACACATTAAAGCTTATTGATAAGGATCTACAACAAAGAAAATTAAAAGAATATACAGAGATTGCCGAAGAAGATATTGAGTAGCCCCAACATTTATTATAGAACCCTTTTTTGCACCTAAAACAGTATAGTTTTGGGTGCATAATTATTTATCTATCTATCGGGGCTTTTATAATTTTAAAAATTCATATTCCTATATACTGTGATTAGCAAAAGATTTTTAAATTTCTTCTTGCCAATGACAATATATGTCATTCTGCATGGGTATACTATACTCATACTTAGTGTTTTGAAAGTGGTATAAGACCACGGAAAGGAATGTATTATGAATTTTTGGAAAGTATTAATGGAGTCAATTACGGCGAAACAAGGACAAAAGAAACAGAATGTACGAATGTCGACAGAATGGTTTGATGTATCTCGAGATACATCAAAGGTAGTGGTACCTATGGCAACAGAAGGTCAGGGCTTAGGTCAAGAGTTAGTTCAAGCACAACTTGAAGATATGACCCAGGCACAATCTGAAGGTGTGCTTGACGTACAAGCCGAAGGTATAACTCAAGTACAACTTGATGGTGTAGATCACGCACAAGTATCTGCAGAAACAGCAGCACAGAAAGAGGTAGTGAAACCAGATTCTGCCTCAAGTGATACGATTTCCGTACTATCTGGTGCGGTGCATTGCGCAGTGGAAGCATTTGCACGTTTTGGTCGAGCAGATATGTTAGTTCAATTGGCACAGGAACAGGAAGTACATAAAGAGATTGAGTACTTGGTGGGTTCTCTATCCGACTTTGCAGAGGCAGCACATTTATGTAAAGGAGACGATATGGATTTTGCAGTGCATGCCATTCGTCAAGGTATCAAAGATTGCGAATTCATCACAGCCAATAGAGAAGTGGATACAGCGTTCTTGCAGTACTTACCAACTTTAAAAGAAAGCTTAGGGGACTTATTAGATACTTCTGTTCACAGCCAAGAATTACAATTAGCCATGATTCAATGGTGCTTAGAATGTGGTTTATACCAACAAGCGGTCACATTGAGTACAGAGTGGGTGCCAACGATTTTATTCAATCAAGGCGTTTACTACACAGATCGTACGGACATGGAAGTTCTTTTTAAAAAAGAAATCGAATCGATGCAACGGACTTGGAAAGAATGTTTTGTCATTACTTACCGTGATTATGCAGGTAACAAAGCTGTTAGCATGTGTGGTGGTGAATCAGTAGGAGCAGAATTATCTGTCATCCGTGATGCATTGCGTGGGGCTACCAACAAAAACCAAGTGACGAAAGCCTTTGCCAATTTCTCCTATAATAAGGAAAAAATTTTACAATTCATGCTAGATTTATATCCAGCGTATTTATATGTGCAACAAAATGTGCGCTCTGTTGTGGATGTGATGTATTTCCAATCCCAATATCCAGAGATTGAAGGGTATTTGCGTGAATACTATGAAATCCAATGCACAAGCGTGAGCTACCATAAACAATATTATCAATTCTTACAACAAAGTGCATCGGATTACGGCGCTTTCATCCGTCAATTCTTACAAGCCCCTACAGCAGAATTGGTAGAACGATTTGATTTATACAAAGGTATTTGCTTTGATGAAGAGGATGAGGAATCTTTGGAATCTGTGGCGGAGGAAACGTTCCAAAAACAACGCATTAAATTGATCCGTGATTGCCAAGCTATGCTTGCCTACGGCAGTGCAAAAACAGATTTACCACAATTAGAAGCGTTACAATTCTTGGTGGAATTTCATTACATTCGCCATCTTCGCAATAATATTAACCATGCGGCGGATAAAACATTGGTTATCACCAGCGATATGGTGAAAGAAGCTGTTTCTACCTTTGTATCGTCTTTGCAAGCTGGTCATTGGTTGGGGACTTTCACAGTTGAAAGTGAATTGGAACATAATAGAAATATTATATAAAAAAAGTGTTGCCAATGACAAAATATGTCACTTTCATATGGCATACTAATAGCATAGAGCACATAGTTCTAATACTTGGGGACATAAAGAGAGAGAACATGTGATATCTATATACAACGTATTCTTAATGATATAAGGAGGAAATATGTCACAAAAAGAAACAGTCTTGTCTGCTGTGGAACAGGCAAAAGAGAAAATGAATGCATTGCTAGATGATGTGAGTCGCTTTGAGCGGCAACAATTCGATGCAGGCACTAAAGGGTTACAGTATTTTTTCGGTGTAGATGTGATTGCGGCCTTGGACGCTAGAGAGGATGAGCATAACACGGCAAGTGGAGCTCGCAAAGCAGGTCTAGAATATTTCAAAAACAAAGTGTATAGCCAACGAAAAGAAGCTGTGAAAGAAATGATTGCTACCTATGTAGAGCGGACGCTAAAACGATATGACTGGACCTATGAAGTAGAGTATGTTGAGGATCCGTTAAGAGAGGATGAGGATGCCTATCTAGAAATAGCAGGAGACACAAAATTCCCGGTACGCAATTATCTGTCTGTAGAATCCGACGGTATTTATCAGCAATGTAACGAACAGATTCGTCAGATTTTGCAAGAGTTGCAGAATACCATCGTGTCTACTTGTGGCGATACTATTACATTGGATGAGCAGTTTGCACAATGCTTTGTGGTACCTTCTCTACAAGAAGTGCTAGACGATTTGAATGGATTAGATACCAATGCGTATTGGGTGAATACAATCGTGCAAGACTTTGAAAAGGGGTATTATCATAAACCTGAACGATATATTGATTATATTGAAGTCCATGATATGGTACGAGATAAAGGATTTTTATCCTTACTTGGTTTTGATACATGTTATATCTATGGGGATATGGGTGATGCCGCTACAGAGTTATCCAATGACTTAGCCCTTTCGGTGG
>CAUUIH010000146.1:0-2914 GCA_963545165.1 uncultured Veillonella sp. | reverse complement strand
GATCTTTACCGGAGAAAGCTCCGCCGCCATGACGAGCCATACCGCCATAAGTATCTACGATAATTTTACGACCAGTCAAACCAGCATCCCCTTGAGGACCACCGATTACAAAACGACCAGTTGGGTTGATGAAGTATTTAGTATTTTCATCGATGAAGCCTTCTGGAAGTACTGGGTCGATAACATATTTTTTAATATCTGCTTGGATTTGTTCCAATGTTACTTCTGGACCATGTTGCGTAGAAATAACGATAGTTTCAATACGTTTTGGTTTACCATCAACATATTCCACTGTTACTTGTGTTTTACCATCTGGACGAAGATAATTCAAAGTACCATCTTTACGAACTTTTGTTAATTGACGGGATAAACGATGAGCTAGGCTAATAGGCATAGGCATTAATTCTTCAGTTTCATTGGATGCAAAACCGAACATCATACCTTGGTCACCAGCACCGATTTTATCGAATGCATCACTACCACCTTCACGAGATTCTAACGCTTCATCTACACCCATCGCAATGTCTGCAGATTGTTCGTCAATCGCTACATTAACGCCACAAGTATCAGCATCAAAACCGAATTTGGCACGAGTATAGCCGATTTCACGAATTGTATCACGAACAATATGAGGAATATCTACATACGTTTTTGTAGTAATTTCACCTACTACATGAACTTGACCTGTCGTTACTAATGTTTCACAGGCAACGTGTGCTGTAGGATCTTTTTCTAAAATAGCATCCAATACAGCATCTGAAATTTGGTCAGCAATTTTGTCTGGATGACCTTCTGTTACAGATTCAGAAGTGAAAAATACATGTTTTTCTGCCATGAATAAACCTCCAATAAAAAAATTCCTCATCTCAAGATGAGGAATCATATCCCCATCTTCCGATCAAAGATCGTTGGATTTAGCACCTCTTCCCTAAGGAATGGTTGCTGTAGCTTCAAAGGGCCTTTCCCTCCACTACTCTTGATGAGACTTGTATCATACATATAATACCTAGTTTAAAATCACTACGAAGTATTATAGCATAGATTTATAGGTCTGCCAAGGCTTGGATGATACGTTCTGCCACATCAAGTTTTGACATATTCGGTAAATTGACAATTTGATCTCCCGGATAGATAAATGTCACTTCATTTGTATCTACATCAAATCCAGCATTTGATTTACTCACATCATTAGCTACCAACATATCCAAATTCTTTTTACGTACTTTTTCTTTTCCATAGTCAATGACATCCTGCGTTTCCGCCGCAAAACCAATCAATTTTTGATGAGTTTTACGCTCTCCTAAACTTGCAAGAATATCTGGATTTTTTACCAACTCTACTGTCATCGTTTCTTGTTTTTTTATCTTGTTATCTGCCACTTGAGCTACGCGATAATCCGCCACAGCTGCCGCCATAATGACAGCATCTGAGCTTTCATAATAACTATCGATGATCTCTTTCATTTCCATCGCCGATCGTACAATAACCCGTTCTACCCCCATCGGTACTGCAAGATTTGTTGGGGCTGATACTAAGATTGTCTTAGCTCCTGCTTGGGCCGCTTTTAATGCCACTGCATACCCCATTTTTCCACTTGACCGATTCGTAATATATCGCACAGGATCGATAGCCTCTTGCGTACCACCAGCGCTGACAATAACAGTTTTACCTTCTAATAGTTCTGTTTTCCCTAGATGAAAGTCCACCCAGTCCATAATTTTTTGTGGATCTGGTAGACGACCTTTTCCTTCTACGCCACACGCTAAAAGACCACTATCAGGCTCTAGTACATGAACACCTCTACTTCGCAAGGTATCTAAATTTTCTTGTACAGATGGATGGGCATACATATTGCTGTTCATAGCAGGACATACAAATACCGGAGCAGTGGTTGCCAACAATTGTGTGGATAACATATCGTCAGCAATACCATGCGCCATCTTCGCAATCATATTAGCTGTAGCTGGAGCTACCACATACGCATCTGCCCAGGTTGCATAGGCAATATGCTCTACATTCCAATCCTGTACATTTTCAAACATGTCTACAGCTACTTTATGTTTACTAATTTCGCCAAACACAAGGGGACTCACAAATTTAGTGGCATTTCTCGTCATCACCACTTTTACTTCAGCTCCTGCTTTATATAAACGACTTACTAAATCTACCGCTTTATAGGCTGCAATGCCTGCTGTTACGCCTACTACAATATGCTTACCTTTCAAAGGTCTCACCTTCCTATAGAACTAATTTAATAAACAGATTCTTTATACTCCCCTATTATACAGTATCTCACTAAGTAATACATCTATATTTTTATCTATGAAAGTTCAAGAACGTCTATCTGTAAAAAAAGCTGTAAACAAATTATATGACATATAATTTGCTACAGCTTTTCACACATATAATGGACCGTACGTCCATTACGCCCTGACCTCTACAAAGGTAAAGACAAATGAACAACAGTTTTCACTGGTTTCTTTGTACCATCTAATTTTTTAAACCCTAAATTGGTATATAGTTCTTTTGCATTTTCCATGCTAGGCAAACTGTCTAAAAGCAATGTTTTATATCCAAATTCACGAGCATCTTCGACTACCATTTTAGCCATGTTCGTACCTAACGAACTGTGTCTAAACGCAGGACGTACATACAACCGTTTCATAGCTGCTGTTTTACTGTCAACATACCGCAATGCAACGCAGCCTGCTGGTTTGTTATCAATAAAGGCAATATACAAGGCTTCACCTTCACCTTTATATTTGTCTTCCAGCCCATGAAACTCTCTTACATTAGCGGAAACACCTAAGGAACGTACATACTCTACAAATAAATCTTTTACTTCATCAATATAATCGTGGCCATTACGAATTTCAAAATTCATAGTATACCTCCTCTTAGTATTACATGAAAC
>CAUUIH010000145.1:0-2955 GCA_963545165.1 uncultured Veillonella sp. | reverse complement strand
CTTTAGTGATGCAGGTAAGTCCTACAGAGATGTGGTCATCTTTGGAAGAACAAATTACAGTATCCATGCAAGATATGTATGTGCAACAAGGGCTTTCAGAGGAGCAAGTGACAACGGCGATGACTGCTTTGCAAGATCAAATTGAAATCATGAAAAAAGTGTTGATTGCAGGTTTATTTTGCTCTGGTGTGGCGATTTCGTATATTATCAATCGCCTTACCTATATTGTGCTCAGTCGTATTGGTACGTACCATATTCCTGAAATGCCTACCATCAAAGGTTGGCGTGTGCCAGATTGGGCATTGCATATTTTCTTAGTGGGGGTCATTTCCTATTTTGTGAAACAATATATTCCACTCCTTGAATATGCAGGCTATAATTTGATGTACTTAGGTGGTATAATGCTATTTATACGAGGCATATCTTGTGCTTGGCGTATTAGTAAAAGTTATAATCTACCGAAGTTTGTACCGTGGATTGTACTAGGTTTATTTATTATGATGTCACAGTCCGCCGCTATCTTAGGCGCCTTGGATGTATTCTTACATATAGAGGAACGATGGGGCAGACGAAGTGAGTAAATCTAGAGGAGGTAGTATGGATATACAAACTGAATACAGTTCAATTGAAGTTACTGCTGCCGTTCTTATCCTTATCTTATTAGGTATTATTTTTTATTTGAATTGGCAGCTAGCCATGTTGGCTTGTATAGTGGTAATAGCTGCGTATTTATACGTGGGCCGAACCATTCGCCGAGGACGACATCTTAGAAAAGCTCAATTTGACCGTATGGCAAAAGGAATTACGCAGGCCTCAACCTTTGCGCTACAAAATCTGCCAGTAGGCATTGTCATCATCGATGAACACAATGTTATCTGCTGGAGCAATAGTGTATTTAGAGATTGGCTGCCTAGTGATTCCGATAAAACGATAAAATTAAGCGGATTTATTCCTACCTTGCGAATTGATAAATATTGGGGTAAATCTGGATTCTTTCACGAAGAAATTGATGGTAAGTATTACCGTGTGCTCTATAAAACATTAGTAGCTCCGAAGTCTAACTATTCCGATGTAAATAGTGACGAATTAGAATCTTATATGGCATTCTATTTTGATGATATTACAGACATCGAAGTGGAAAAACATAAAGCCATTTCCATGTTGCCAGCCCTTGGCTTTATCGCCATGGATAATATTGAGGACTTGCGTTCTGGTTTGAGCGATATTGAATATACGCAATTGTGGTCTGATATGAATCGATTGATTGTAACGGAAATCGATCAGCATGATGGATTTATTCGCAATGCTACAGAAGATACGTATACTTTCAGTATTAGCAAGGCCGCCATGTTACAGATGATGGAATCGAAATTTAGCTTATTAGATAAAATTCGAGCTTTGACCACATCGAAACATATTCCTCCAACCATTAGTATGGGGATTGCTTTAACAGAAGATACCGTGAAAGTACAAGGTGAAAAGGCAAAAGCAGCCTTAGAAATCGCATTGGGACGTGGTGGTGACCAAGTTTGCGTATACCATGGTGAAGAAGTGAAATTCTTTGGTGGAAAATCATCGGGGAATGAAAAGAATACCCGTGTCCGTGCCAGAGTTGTATCCCATGCATTGCATGAGATTATGCTAGATTCTGATCGTGTTCTCGTTATGGGACATGATCGAGAAGATTATGATAGCATTGGTGCTTCAGTAGGCGTAGCAGCGATGGCAAGAGCACTTAAAAAGCCTGTTCATATTGCTTTGAGTTCGCATCCTACGGGAGTTCGTAAATTAGTAGAAGTCTTAGTGGAACACCCAGATTTTCAGGGGCTTATTATTGATGAAGAAGAAGCTACACAATTTGTAACAGATAATACTGTGGTGATTGTGACGGACGTACATCGCTCTGAAATGGTGGCAGCTCCATCAGCTTTGAAAAAGGCAAATCGTCGTGTTGTTATCGACCACCATAGACGAGGTTCAGACTTTATTGAATCTCCATTATTGACCTATTTAGAGCCTTCTACATCGTCGACGAGTGAGCTAGTAACAGAGTTAATTCAATATTTTCCAGAACATGTAGAGATTAAACATATTGAAGCTAGCGGTCTATATGCCGGTATCGTAGTTGATACGAAAAACTTTGTGGTCCAAACGGGGGCACGTACCTTTGAAGCAGCGTCTTTCTTACGACGTTCAGGAGCAGATGTATCTTTAGTACGTCATTTATTTATGGATAGTTTTGAGGGAATGCGTATACGGTCAACGATGCTAGCATCTGCAGAACAAGTAGGGAATATGGCTTTCACAGAGGCCCCGCAAGATGCGAAGAATGCCACTGTTATTGCGGCACAAACGGGAGATAAATTGATTACCCTTGAGGGGATTGAGGCTAGTTTTGTATTCTATGTGCTGCCGGACGGTGGTATTGGGGTCAGCGCTAGGTCGCAAGGTAAATTAAATGTACAAGTAATTATGGAAGCTGTCGGTGGCGGAGGTCATCGTACCGTGGCGGGTGCTCAAATTTATAATATGTCTATGAAAGAGGCGCGCCAATGGGTGACTGAAGTAGCCGTATCCCATATGACAGAATTACAAAAAGAATCTAAGGAGGAATTATCATGAAAGTAATTTTATTAGAAGATGTTAAAAAAGTTGGTAAACGCGGTGAAATCATAGAAGTTTCTGAAGCTTATGGTCGTAATGTGTTAATCAAAAAAGGCGTGGCTCTTGAAGGTACACCACAAAACTTAAACAATGCAAAACAAAAGTTAGGTGCTCAAGCGCATAAAAAACAAGTGGATTCTGATGAAGCTACTGTATTGGCTAGCCAATTATCTAAAGTATCCGTTACAATCCCAGTAAAAATGGGCGATGGTGGCCGTGTATTTGGTTCTGTAACTGGTAAAGATATTTCTGATGCATTGCAAGCGCAAGTAAAAGTTGATGTGGATAAAA
>CAUUIH010000144.1:0-2961 GCA_963545165.1 uncultured Veillonella sp. | reverse complement strand
ATTAGGTGAGAAGCGGATGGCTTCTACTTGTTAATACTCAATTAGTATACGCTATGACTAGCCTCTTGTCAAGAGTTTATCTTAGGATTCTGTGTCGTATCTAAGGTCTGTAATTTTCATTAATCGCCAGCGTGCATAACTTCCCGAACGATCATATACCTTTAAGGCAATTCCTTCGACGATAACACCAGAGGATAAGCCATGTTCATCTACCAAGCGATGATTAATAAGAATATCTTCTTCCTCCTTGGTTCCTCCATCTAATCGGGTGTAGTCAGAACTTTTCAGAATTACACGATATCCATTTTCTAATGTTATATGACCACGTACAAGAGCTTTTCTATCCTGTACAGTTTCCTCCGGTAACACTTCTACACTTTGAATCGACATTTTCCGTTGACGGTTCGGCCCTGGATATTCCGTATACGTCACTTTCACTGGAGTAAATGGTTGTAGCTTATAGGAAGAAAACTGTGGCAAGTACAGCGTGTTACCATCTTCAGTCTCGATATGAGCCACATCTTTTTCTTGATTAATATACCCAATAATTCCAGATTCCACCGGAAGGAAATTCTCTACAGAGTCCGTTTCTTCTATCACCAGTGTTCGTGCCTTTTCACGACCTTTATCATCTACATACCATTCTAGCTTTGCTTGTACAAATTTACCTTCTTCAAAAGAAATACCCTCTAACTCCTGTTTTGTGACAATGACTTCCATTGGCACTTCTCCATGACCGTCAAAGGCGATTTTGTAAAACTTCTTTTGGTTATTTGTAAAC
This sequence comes from uncultured Veillonella sp., assembly GCA_963545165.1. GTDB lineage: Bacteria > Bacillota > Negativicutes > Veillonellales > Veillonellaceae > F0422. The sequence continues at coordinate 2,180 of CAUUIH010000144.1, read as the reverse complement.
GTTCCCAGCATCATCCCTATATCCCAGGAAATATCAGAATACATTGCCCCTAGCACCGCATTTTTATGAGATTGGTAGAAACCTCTATTTCCTTCTTTACTAGGGTTCGATGCATACCAAGAAGATTGGCTTAATTGTTCTGCCTCCTCATAGCTTTTTTTACCCACTTCATTTTGTCCAGCTAATACTTCGGCTACCTCAATGCTCGCTTCTTCCAAGCACTGCTCTTTCACTAATAACTTAGCTACTTTCAATTTTAAAGGGGCACCAAATTTTAATGGTGGATGGCATAACAAGGCTTTACAGTATGCAGATAATGCTAAACTTTCATCTTCTAATAAATAAGTATCACCCAATGCACTCCATGCCCAATACTCTTTGCCTTTCCGTTCAATCATTTGTAAGACACACTTACGAGCTTCCGTATACTCTCCACATGCCATGAGGACTTTTCCACGCTTCCAGTTGATGATGACAGCCTCCTCCTCACGTAATCTTGACTCGTGACTAGCTACGGATTCGCAAACGGATTTCATCAAATCTCTATCCTGACAGCTTCCTAGGTGATCCAACACATATTTTGTCATTTTCCCATACAGAGATGGCCAATACTCTGGTCCTTTGTGCGCTGCATTGGGCAAAGTTTCTCTTCGTTCCCCACGATACGCCTCTACAGGTAGTCCCATTGCCATAGTAGAAACATAATAGGTACCCACATCCAAAGACCCTTGGTCATTTTCTAGCTTATTAATATGACTCCAAATGAAAGCATCATAAAAGGCGCGGCTCTTACCTAAGACGCCAAAATAAGCATCTAAATAGGCTTTTACAGCTTGTCCCTTAGGCGCCGATTTCATCGCCTCTTCTTTCACCACATTAAAAAGCGCTTGGCAATACAATCGTTCAATTCCTTCATGACTTGGATTGGATTGGTACACATCACGAGCGGCACGGGCTGCTTCCTTATACCGTTTTGCCTTCAACAAGCCTTCTACTTGCTGATACTTTCGATTTCCTAAACGAAGGGCTTTTTCTTGGTTTTTTGTAAATACATCATCACCATGTACCACAAGTTTATCTAATTCTTCTATATAGTGGCTAAGATTGCTTTCATCCTTCTGTTCTACACATCGTTGGATTAAGGACATAAGAACATAACCATAAGCCTTAATATCCCACTCCCCCACATTAGGTTGCTTCATCAATTGACAGGCTACCGCATACGCTGCATCAATGTTACCTTCTCGACGAAGGTCAAATACACTTTTTGAACTGATTTCAACAGTTTCTGGAACTGTCATTCCTTCCCAATTACTCATTCTTTTTCTCCTTCTAATCTCCTTATCAAAGATAGTATATACATATTGTAATTACTATCATTCATATTGTCATATACGTTTTGCGCAACATACCCTTTAGCGATTACGTATTCATCCAATAGGTCATTTGCGCAGGATTAATAATTTCTAATACACTTTCAATAAACTCTACACTCGTCGATTTAGATTCTAAGGGTATTGTACTCGTTATGATTCCTTGCCGATTATAATATAGATTGAATATAGCCACATCTCGCCCACAAGTAAATGTGGTCCGAATACAAAATTGACCCTTTTCCATTCGGGCAATGCGAATCTGTACTTGCCCTAATTCTTCTTCTATCCAGCTCATATACTGCTTAATACCTTCTACAGGACCTCTTGGATAGGTGAAGGCACTCACGACACTACCTACACCCCGTGGTACATCTTGAACTGCTGCTACGTTTCGTTTCTCCCTGTGATTACCTCTAGACGCTATATAAGTTTCTCCTTCTGGAACCATACTTTCAGTCCTCTCATATATAGACTGCCCTTCTAGAGACATAATAATCTCGTCCAATTCCTCATTCAGCATAGATTCATGTTGCATAACGCTAGATACGGTGCCATTTTTCTTATAGTACAGTTTATACGAACCATGACTTATCTCACCTTTGACAGTAAAGATAATGTGATAATCATGCTCCGTAATATGCGAAATTTTATACCATCTATCACCTAACATGCGCACTAGCAAACGACATAATCCTTGGCCCTCTTTTCGGAGGGCATGCCAGGGAGAGACTACATGACGTTGCACCAATTCATCATCTATAAAATCATCTACAGGTACTCCTTGAGCAAAAGATTCTACATCCT
>CAUUIH010000143.1:0-2999 GCA_963545165.1 uncultured Veillonella sp. | reverse complement strand
TTACGGTAAGTCAAAATTGCTACAACTAACATTCCAAACTGTATCAATAAAGATGCGATTTCAAATGGTGTCATAGTATCACCTCCTCCCAGAGTAGGAAGAGATGAGCCCAACTCACGTTGGAAGCTCTCTTATTTATAGTATATCACAAATTATACATACCGTTTATACTATTTTGATAATGTATCGCAAGCACTAAAGGAGTTACCAATGAGCACAAATTTAGAAGTAGGCATTGTAGGCCTTCCAAATGTCGGAAAAAGTACATTGTTTAATGCTATTACAAAAGCTGGCGCAGAAGCGGCAAACTACCCATTCTGTACCATCGAACCAAATGTAGGCGTTGTAGACGTACCAGACGCTCGCTTAGCTGTATTGGCTGAGATGTTCGGTTCCAAACGCATCTTACCTGCTGCTATGCGTTTCGTAGACATCGCTGGCCTTGTGGCTGGCGCCTCCAAAGGGGAAGGTTTGGGTAACAAATTCTTAAGCCACATCCGCCAAGTCGATGCTATCGCACAAGTAATTCGTTGTTTCGATGACCCTAACATCACACATGTGGCTGGTTCCGTAGATCCTGTTCGCGATATTGAAATCATCAATACTGAACTTTGCTTAGCTGACCTTGAAAGCGTAGATAAACGCTTACAGCGTATTGCTAAGTTAGCAAAATCTGGCGATAAAGACGCTCGCATTGAAGCCCCTATTTTAGAAAAAGTATCTGCTGCATTAGGTGATGCTATTCCTGTTCGTGCCCAAGGCTTAACAGAAGATGAATTAGACATCTTAAAAGACTTAACCTTATTAACAGCTAAAAAATCCTTATACGTAGCCAATGTAGTAGAAGATGAAGTATCCGACTACTCTGGCAACGAATTTGTAAAACAAGTAGAAGATTATGCAGCAAAAGAAGGTTCTGGCGTAGTCGTAGTATCTGCTCGCATTGAATCTGAAATCGCTGAATTATCTGACGAAGAAGCAACAGCCTTCCTAGCTGATCTTGGCTTAGAAGAAAGTGGCTTAACAAAATTAATCAAAGCTAGTTACTCTTTATTAGGTTTAATTAACTACTTCACAGCTGGCGAAATGGAAGCTCGTGCTTGGACTATCGTAGAAGGCACAAAAGCACCTCAAGCAGCTGGCAAAATCCACTCCGACATCGAAAAAGGTTTCATTCGTGCAGAAATCGTATCCTTTGACGATTTAGAAGCTTGCGGCAGCCAAAATGCAGCCAAAGAAAAAGGTCTTGTACGCCTAGAAGGCAAAGACTATATCATGAAAGACGGAGACGTAACACATTTCCGTTTCAACGTATAATGACAAAAAAGCTAGGACCACTCTATTGAGTATTCCTAGCTTTTTATTTTATATACCTACAAACTGTAATCCAACAGAAAGATTCAATCTACTTCACGCACATAGGCAATCGGTTCTTTCCCCTTTTCATAGTAATACATATGAGAAGGGGTTATTTTTTCCGCTGTAAAGATACGTAGCACTTCCTCCATATGTTCTTCTCGCACACCAATAGAGAGTCCACACGCACTGGATAGCTCTGGTGGAACTGGCATCAACTGATGAGGTACTTTATATTGCCCTAACATTTTGTCTGCTTTATCTGCAAAATAGTAAGAGCTAAATAGAACGAGTACTTTTTGTGGCACCCCGATTGCAGCTGTATTAGGTTTCTTACTATCTGCTGCCAAAACATTCATATACGTCTCCCTCATTCCATCTTCCCAGTTATATCTATGTCGTCATACATCTGTTTACAATGTCACAAATGGCTCTTGCATCATACTTTCAGTGATAGCATACAGGTTCGTAATCGTACCCACTTGTACTTTATCTTTCACCTCGTAAAAGTCTAAGCAAATGCCGCAACCGCTAATTGTCACTCCTGCTGCTTCTAAAGCTTTGAAGTTTTCAATATGTTCTGATCCTTCTACAAGCATTTTTACACCGCTATTAATACAATAGATGGCTTTTGGTTTCACATCTGTTTCCGTCAACACATAGATGAACGTTTTCATCAAGTTACGTCCTAACTCTTCACTACCTTCACCTAAATAGTCCTTTGTGAATAGCAACACTTTACCGCCCATAGAAGAGGTTGGTACTGCCGGCACTACGGCGCCCATCAATTCAGGTGGCACAGTATCTTGAGTAATTGGCGCGCCCATAGCTGCTTTTTCTGCTTTTGTTTTTTCATAAGCTGCGATGCTACGCTCCAAGCTACCTGTACCATTAGTCATATAAAATGGTGCTTCTCCACCAGCAATCGTTGTATTTGTCACAACTTTTCCCAAAGGAGCGGCAAATTCATTTTCAAAAATCTCTTCCAAATCTAGGTCCTCTAGATCATTCGATGTTTGAATGTTAGCAGCACTAACCGTAGCAATTTCCTCTTTCACTGCCGTAGGAGGAATCAATACAACGATATAATTCCCTTCTTGCTCTAATACATGGTTTTCATAACCTCGATATTCCCCTAGTTTCACCACATTATCACGGCTCACATCATTGTCTACGATTACTTTTACATATGTATTCGCATCAGCATCCATTGCTTTTTTTGCTTCAATCACCGGTGCAGGACAAAGTTGTCCTCGCATATCTATCGTTACTTCTTTATTTGACATATACTTGTTTCCTTCCTTCCTGAATGACGCGGCCAATTTGTGCAGCCTGTAAACCCTTGGCTTGTAACTCTGAAAGCAACTGCTTTCCTTCACTTTCAGAACAAGCAAATAATAAACCACCTGATGTTTGCGGATCAAAGCAAATATCGCTCCATACAGGATCTAAATGAGTTGAAAATTCTGATTGATCCCCTAGAGCCTTGCGATTTCCATATGTAGACGCTGGGACTAATCCCATACTAGCAGCCTCTAATACATCTTTAAACAGAGGAATTTGCTCTGCATAAAGTTCTATAGATGTGCCACTAGCTTTTGCCATTTCAGATACATGACCAATCAAGCTGAATCCTGTAATAT
>CAUUIH010000142.1:0-3003 GCA_963545165.1 uncultured Veillonella sp. | reverse complement strand
CTGAAGAAGGCAATAAACGCGCTCAATTAGCATTGGATATGTTCCATTACAAAGTTCGTTCTACCATCGGTGCTTACGTAGCTGTTATGGGTGGCGTAGATGCTATCGTATTCACAGCAGGTATCGGTGAAAATGGTATTGGCAACCGTGATGCAATTTGCAACGGTTTAGAATACTTAGGCACTCGCATCGACCCTGAACGCAACAATGTTCGTGGTAAAGAAGCGGAAATCAGTGCAGAAGGTTCCAAAGTTAAAATCTTTGCAATCCCTACAAACGAAGAAATCATGATCGCTCGCGATACAAAACGTATTACTAGCCCATTAGTGATGAAAAACTGGTAATCTCTGATGACTGTGAAAGAGTCTCCTCTATGAGGGGGCTCTTTTTGTTGTTGACAAATGCTTTCATCCATTGCTATCCTAGCAATAGGAAGGATGATAGTAATCAGGAAAGGGTGAAAGTATGTCTATACAGTATCAAGAACAGTCGAAGCGTTCCAAAGCTGGTATTGCATTAGTGAGTGTATTTATTGCGATAGCATTGGGAGCGTTGGCATATAGTGCATGGCGCTATGTGGAGTTTGGTAGTGTAGCGTTAGCAGAAATATTGATAGAAGCAATTATTTTATTTGTCCTCCTGTCACAGGCAGTGGGAACCTACACTTTTACCTTAACAGACTCTGAACTTATGATTGATGAAGCAGGTTTACTAGGTAAGAAACGAATGGTTATTCCTTATGCAATGATAAATGGAGTATATCGATTTAAACAATCCTTGATGCCGCCTTTAAAGTTTCGTTATAAATATCGAAAGCTGTCCTCTACCGATGATCGTCCAGTATGGGCATTAGCTTACTCAGTGGTGGAAGGGAAAAAATTAAAACATGGTCGGGTGTTATTGAAAGCAGAGCAAAACTTTTTTGATGTCCTCACACAATATGTGCCGAACTTAGTGCAGGTGAAAGAAGACCAAGTTGTTTTTCATGCGTACCTAAGAGAAGATGCTTTCAAACATAGAGAAGATTTTGCGAACTATGCAGCCAATGTATATGGGCAAGCTGAAACGGAGGGAGGAGAGTCGAAAGCGTAAGGCCTATTCGTACAGACTGCATGGAAATATATAGTAGGCTGTGCTGTGATAGTTAGTTTTCGACAACAAATGGATTTGTTAGAAAAGGGAAGATAATTTGGAAAAATAAAAGGGTTTTCCTAATCTATAGCGAATAGAATAAAAGAAAGATATATAGGTACCTACTATGGTACATAGTGATGCGTCACACTCTTCAGAGTGTGGCGTGTTGTCGTTTATAGGACTAGAGGATGTACTTTCAAATGTTGGAGGGATTATGTTGGACTTACAATCGTATCAAATGCCACGAGAAAAATTTATTGCCTTAGGAGCTGAAGCGTTAGAGTTAGAAGAATTATTGGCCATCTTATTGCGAACAGGTCGGAAGGGGTCTACTGTCTTGGAAGTGGCCCATGATGTGGTGAAGCGAATGGAAGGATTAGTAGGGGGCTTAAACAATGTGACCGTAGATGCGTTACGAGAGATTGATGGCATTGGGCAAGATAAAGCGGTGACCATCTGCGCAGCCATCGAATTGGGGCGTCGCTTAGGACAGATGAAAGTCAAACGAGATTGGGCAGACTTTAGCACTCCAGAGGCAGCGGCGAATTACATGATGGAACGACTTCGCCATAAAACAGAAGAACATTTTTATGTCCTATTACTAACCGTAAAAAATAAATTGATTAAGCCTGTGTTGATTTCTAAGGGAGGATTAACTAGTAGTACGGCGGAGCAACGAGCCGTATTCCGCCAAGCTATCGATGCTAATGCGGCGGCTATGATATTGATGCACAACCACCCATCCGGAGATCCTACGGAGAGTAGTGACGATGTACGGGTGACGAAAATTTTTGCCAGAGCAGGGGAAGTGATGGGTATCCCTGTGTTAGATCATATTATTATTGGAGATGGTATCTATGTAAGCTTATTAGAAAAAGGGATACTATAGGTGCAGATGTTCTATAAATTTGCTATAATTAAATGATTAAAAGAATGAAAAGAAATCAGAGGTTATAGCGTGCGAATTATTGGAATAGATCCGGGCTATGCGATTTGTGGCTATGGTATCATTGATGTCATAGGGAGCTCCTTAAAACCAGTTACCTATGGAGTGATAACCACAGAGGCGAAAACGCCAGAAGCAAGCCGGTTAGAAATTATATTTAATGAGCTAAGCGATATTTTAGAAGAATTTCGCCCTCAAAAGTTTGGTATAGAAAAATTGTACTTTGCCCGCAATGTAACGACGGGTATCGGAGTAGCACAAGCGAGAGGTGTTACACTACTGGCAGCGAGTCAACAAGATTTACCAATTTACGAATATACGCCATTACAGGTAAAACAATCTGTGGTGGGTTATGGGAAAGCTACCAAAGAGCAGGTAACGTATATGACGATGAATTTATTGGGGATTCGTGAAAAAATTAAGCCTGATGATGCGGCTGATGCCTTGGCGATTGCTATTTGTACAGCCCATAGTTCCCATACAGATACATTGAAGCAAATTTTACAATTGTGAGGAAATTATGATTGCATATATAAAAGGGGTTGTTACCCATCGATTACTGGATGCGGTGTACGTCAATGTTCATGATGTAGGGTATCGTGTGTACGTACCTAGTTCAGTGCAGAGTCAATTGCAAGTAGGTGAAGAAACTTGTTTATATACGTACACTAATGTTCGTGAAGATGCCATTCAGCTGTATGGCTTTTTGACGATGGAAGATTATGAGTTGTTTTTACTGCTCATTTCCGTATCAGGAGTGGGGCCTAAATTGGGGCTTGGTATCTTATCAGCCATTAGTCCAGAACATTTTGTAGGACTTATCATTAGTGGTGATACCAAAGGTCTTCAAAAATTGCCTGGTATCGGGAAAAAATCAGCAGAGCGATTGGTGCTAGAATTAAAAGATAAAATTGAAAGCCTCG
>CAUUIH010000141.1:0-3050 GCA_963545165.1 uncultured Veillonella sp. | reverse complement strand
GAACAACAATAATGAATCCATTACGTATAGTCTTTATGGGAACCCCAGATATAGCGGTTCCTACATTACAAGCTTTAATCGATAGTTCCCATTCAGTAGTAGGAGTATTTTGTCAACCAGATAAGCGGAAAGGGCGAGGCAATAAATTACAAATGCCACCAACGAAGGAACTTGCGTTACAGCATGATATTCCTGTATATCAACCGAAATCCTTGCGCAATGAAGAAGCCGAAGAGTTACTACAATCTTTGGCTCCTGATATTGTCATAGTCATCGCTTATGGAAAAATTTTACCGCCTTGGCTCATTCACCAGCCTCCATTGGGTTGCATTAACCTGCATGCTTCTTTATTGCCAAAATTCAGAGGGGCGGCGCCTATTCAATATGCGATTTTACATGAAGAGTCAGAAACTGGTATGACGATTATGTATATGGATGAAGGATTAGATACAGGTGATATTCTGTTAATGGAACGTATTCCCGTTGCGGAAGATGATACATCTGGCACAATCTTTACAGCTTTAGCACAGTTAGGGGCACAGATGATTGTACCAGCTGTAGATGCATTACAAGCAGGTACTTTAACAAGATTCCCTCAAAATCATGAAGACGCCATTGAAACGGGAAAAATTACAAAAGAGATGGGGGCTCTTAACTTTACAGAACCAGCACATACGTTAGCTGCAAAAATTAGAGCCTTTAATCCAAGTCCTGGATGTTATACATTCTTAGAGGGTAAACGGATTAAGTTCTGGCATGCCAAAGTGGACCCTACATCTAACTATTCTCCTGAACATTTACAAGGGGCTTGTGGATATCCAAAAGAGGGAACCATCGTGAATGTAGATAAAGAGTCTTTCAGTGTTTTCTCTGGACATGGTGTTCTACGTGTGACTGAAGTGCAGCCTGAAAATAAGAAACGTATGAATGCAGGTGATTTTGCTCGTGGGCATCAGTTAGCAGTAGGAGCTTGCTTTGGCAATGAATAAATCCTATCGTCTATATTTAACGGTGACATCTGTGGCGTTGCTATCCATTTCCATGGTATGGGGTTGGGTAGTTTGGATGATGCATCCTAGTTTATCTCAATGGGGTCCTGTTGTAGGGCCTATCGGAGAGGCTGTACTACTCGTACCTATATTGATTGGGTGGGCCATGTGGATATATATGGCATTAGTGACAATGTATCCAATACAGCATCCGATTTTATTACGATTATCTAATCGTGGATTATATCTTTTATTTCCTTTGGTAACGGTCTTAGCTAGATGTTTTGGATATACAAAAGATGAAGTGAGTCAATCCTTGATTGCTTTAATCAATCATCTTGTAAGCACCCAAGTCTATCGTGTGCAACCCGAACGATTGTTACTACTTACACCGCATTGCTTACAACTATCTAGTTGTGTGCACAAAGTGACTACGGATGTACATAATTGTAAACGCTGCGGTGGATGCCAAGTAGGAACTTTGCTAAATATTGCAGATACCTATGGATGTCATTTCATCGTGGTCACTGGTGGTACATTAGCCCGTTTAAAAATCAAGGAAATTCGTCCTCAAGCTATTGTGGCTATTGCCTGTGAAAGAGACTTAGTCAGTGGTATGGCAGATGTGTTCCCTATTCCCGTGATTGGTGTTTTAAATGAACGACCTTGTGGTCCCTGTTGCAATACACGAGTCAATACAGAAGACATTAGACTTGTCATAGAAAGGTTAATTTATGGAAACGAACCAAAAGAAAGAACATAAAAATATTCGGCGCCTAGCTATGAAAGCCTTGGTAGATATACATCGAGATAAGAAGTATGCCAATATTGTATTGCCTCAGTATATGATTCAAGAAAAACTAGACGATTTAGATCGCAGATTTTTTACAGAGTTGGTATATGGTGTGGTACGACGTCAAAACTATTTAGATGCTGTTATTGTTCACTTCACCAAGAAACCAGTAAAAAAATTATCTCCTTTTGTATTAGAGATTCTTCGACTTGGTGTGTACCAATTACTCTATATGGATAAGGTGCCATCTAGTGCAGCTGTAAATGAAAGTGTAAAACTTGCCAAAAAAGTGGCACCTGGTACAGACCGATTTGTCAATGCTGTGCTCCGTAACGTTGACAGACAGCGTGAAGATATAGGAGTAGATGTGTTAGCTACCTCGGAAGAGGAACGGATTTCCTATATTTATAATCAACCTCTTTGGTTAGTCCGATTGTGGATAGAGCAGCGAGGGATAGAAGAAACGATGGATCTCTGTGAATGGTTCAATGAAACACCTCTATTGACAGCACGAGTAAATACATTGCGAATTAGCCGTCACGATTTATTAGAAGAACTTTCACAGGCAAAGTGGGTTGTAGAGCCTAGCCATATGATTCCAGATGCAATTATCATCAAGTCTCATAAAGGTCAATTACAGGAAGCAACATGGGTACAAGAAGGATTGATGACATTTATGGACGAAGCCTCTATGGCGGTGGCTTATGTAGTACAACCTCAACAACATATGCGAGTGTTAGACACCTGTGCAGCACCTGGTGGAAAAACATTGCATATGGCAACACTTATGGGCAATACAGGAACCATCGTAGCTACAGATATTCATGAACATAAAGTAGAACTGTTGCAGGCAAATGCAAAGCGCATGGGTATGTCTAATGTACAGGCTCAACAAGGTGATGCGACAGTACAAGAGGAACAATGGAATGAATCGTTTGATGCTGTATTAGTAGATGCACCCTGTTCAGGACTAGGAATTTTGCAGAAGAAACTAGATATGCGTTGGCGAAAAGAAGAATCCCAATTACAAGAATTGCCAAAGTTACAGCAACAAATATTGCAAAATGCCAGTTCCTATGTAAAAGTTGGAGGACACTTGGTATATTCTACATGTACTATAAACAACTTAGAGAATGAAAAGGTTGTAGAAGCCTTTTTGCAGAATAACCCTAATTTTGTCTTAGAAGATGTGGCTCCGTTGTTGCCATTTAGTGCAGAAGGCCCTATGGTTACTTTATTGCCACATGTATATGATATGGACGGATTTT
>CAUUIH010000140.1:0-3093 GCA_963545165.1 uncultured Veillonella sp. | reverse complement strand
TATTAAATATTTTCGTTATAGGAGGTACGAATTGGACATTTTATCTGTTCAAGGTGTCTTGGCAATGTTACAAATCATCGTTATCGACATCTTACTTGCTGGCGATAATGCCATTGTGATTGGTATGGCTGCACGAAATTTACCAGCTAATTTACAAAAGAAAGCAATCTTCTGGGGCACAGCAGGTGCCATTATTTTACGCCTTGTTATGGCATTCCTATTTGTAGAGGCATTGAACAATATTCCTGCTCTTCGTTTGGTAGGTGGTATCCTTCTGTTATGGATCGGTTATAAACTTGTTGCCGATGATAATAGTGAACATAATATCGAGGCTAAGGATAGTTTGCGTGCTGCTATTACTACTATTGTCATTGCGGACGGTATCATGGGTATCGATAATGTTATCGGCGTAGTGGGTGCTGCTGGTGGCGACATGACAATGGTTGCTATTGGCATGTTGATTACTGTACCAATCATCATCTACGGTAGTACTCTTTTTGTGAAAGTCATCGAGCGTTTCCCAATTATTCTCTACGTTGGTGGTGGTATCCTAGGATGGGTCGGCGCTGGCATGAGTGTGGAAGATACATTGATTGCTCATACAGTTGAACCGTATGCGCTGTATATTAAAATAGCTGCCGTTATCCTTGTAGTAGGCGCATCTTTAGTAGTAAAACAACTTAAAAAATAATTGGAATGTATAATATCTCTTCTCTTTTTTACAGGAGGAGAGATATTTTTTTGCAGTAGATTATGAACGATATTAAAGCATTTGTTTTAGATGAGAAAATACATAAAATATGGTATAGTTAAGGGATAGTTATAGAATTAATTATAGTTGAGGTACGTATAATGGAATTTTTAGAAGTGGCCACGTGGGTTACGATTGGCAAAATTATATTGATAGATATTTTATTAGCCGGAGATAATGCTGTAGTTATCGGTATGGCAGCCGGTAAATTAGCACCAGAACTTCAAAAGAAAGCCGTTATATGGGGGACGGCAGGTGCCATTTTAATGCGCCTTCTGTTTGCCACCGTTTTGGTAGAAGCGTTAACCTTGATTCCTCTCGTTCATTTAGGCGGTGGACTTGTGCTCATATGGATTGCCGTTCAGCTTTTAAAAGGCGATGATGAAGAGGCTCATATTGAAGCTAAAAACTCCTTAATGGGTGCTATTTGGACGATTATCGTTGCCGACGCGATGATGAGTATCGACAATGTCATCGGTGTTGTGGGCGCTGCAAAAGGTCATTTAGAGCTCGTTATCGTTGGTATGCTAATTACGGTACCTATCATCGTATTTTGTTCTACACTATTCGCTCGTATTATTAACAAATTCCCTGCCATTCTTTGGGCTGGCGGTGCATTACTTGGATGGGTTGCCGGTGAAATGATCGTAGAAGATCCACTTCTTTTACCATATATTCAAGGGGAAGAATTACTCGTTAAATTTGGTGGGGTATTTTTTGTACTCATCGTGACTGGTATCATTAAAATTTGGAAGAAAAGAGACGCGTAATGAACGGTACAGGTCGTACATCTCGTAAACATAAATCTAAAGGTAGACAACAACATACAGGTGGAAAACTTTCTAAAAAACAACAAGCCATTCTAAATGCACCTGTTAAGCTTGGTGATGAGGTTTTGGTAACCATTCATGGTATCGGCAGTAGTGGGGAAGGTGTAGGACGTGTAGACGATTTTACCGTCTTTGTTCCCTTTGCTTTGCCTGGGGAAACTGTGAAAGTATCCATTAACATGGTGAAAAAGACCTATGCTACAGGTAAATTAATTGACATTGTTACATCTGCTGATAATCGTATAGAACCAACTTGTGAACTCTATGGCATATGCGGTGGTTGTCAATTACAACACATTACCTACGAAGGGCAGCTTTCACTAAAAACACAAAAGGTGAAAGACGTTATTGAACGAATTGGTCACCAAAATCCTAATCTTGTAAAACCTGCACTAGGACCAAAAGAACCTTGGGCGTATCGAAACAAGATGCAAATGCCTGTAGGGGGGGCTAGAGGTGACATTCAAATGGGATTCTATGCGATGGGATCTCACGATATCGTACAGGGGACGAATTGTCCTATCCAAGATGATGGAAATAATCGTATAGCCCAAATCTGTTATGACATAGCCAAAGAGCTTGATGTTGAGCCATACGATGAACATACGGGAAAGGGCGTATTGCGTCATGTTATCGGACGAATCGGTCAATCCGGATGGATGGTTATTCTTGTAACTGCTACTGAACATTTACCGCATCAAGAAGAATGGGTTGAGAGAATTACAAATCGTATTCCACAAGTGGAAACCATCGTTCATAATGTGAATAGTAAGCGTACTAATGTTATTTTAGGACCTACTAACTATGTGCTCTACGGTGATGGGACAATTACAGATTATATTAAGGACCTACGTTTTACCTTGTCACCACATTCCTTTTTCCAAGTCAATCCAGAACAAACTACGGTGCTTTATGATCAAGCGTTAGCTTATGCAGACCTAAAAGGTAATGAAACTGTTATCGATGCGTACTGTGGTACAGGTACCATCTCATTATTTCTAGCTCATAAAGCTAAACATGTTATCGGCATTGAAATTGTAGAGCCAGCCATTATCAATGCTCGTGAAAATGCCCGAAATAATGGCTATGACAATACTGAATTCATCGTCGCTGATGCGGCCGTAGAAATGCCAAAACTCTATAAAGCTGGCGTACGTCCAGACGTAATCGTATTCGATCCAATTCGAGCAGGCTGTAAAGAAGAAGTCCTAACCTCTGCAGCAGGGATGGAGCCAAAACGCATTGTCTACGTATCTTGTAACCCAGCTACCATGGCGCGAGACATTGAAATCCTCACACATTATGGGTATGAACTTAAAGAAGTACAACCAGTAGACATGTTCCCTATGACAGCACATGTTGAGACGGTAGCACTTTTGTCCAAACTCGATGTCGATAAGCATATAGAAGTTGAAATTTAGCTGGATGAGCTTGATTTGACCAGTGCTGAAAGTAAGGCCTTGAGACACTTCAAAATGATTGAATAGAAAAGAATGACAGCATATGACTTTC
>CAUUIH010000139.1:0-3119 GCA_963545165.1 uncultured Veillonella sp. | reverse complement strand
ACCTATTCTACTTGGCTAGCTTTAGATCTAGTGAAAGTAGCAGAACACAGCAAATCCTATGTTTCTTGTTCATTACGCTAACTACACTGTGCTTAGCTCTTATCGGTAAACGTGTGATTAATGAACCAATTCTATGGCTCAATACGATTTACGTGAGTGCATTCAATTTAATCTTCTTAGTACACAATGTATACTCTCTTGTGAAAGGTGTAAAACCTTCTGTACACACAACCGTTATGGCTCTTGCCTTAGGTGCTGTTCTCTTGACACCATTCATAGGCTATACAACGTATCGTGAATTTGTGACCTATACTAAAGTTGATGGAGAATGGCATGCAAGCCTACCAATAGCATCCACTTTTGATCCTAACTTCACAGACTACGGCACACCATATGTACCTGTAGACGATTTAAAACTGCCAGATACAAATCCAATAAACGGCAGACGAGTTGAATATATTAATTTTGATGCCATATCTGTACCAAAGGTTATTTCTATTGCAGGCTACAATAAATACATTGAAAACATCGAATTAATAGTCTACGAAAGAGACCTTAAGGAATACCAAGTAGAATCTGCTAACTTCGATTCCATCTCCTTCAAGTTCCTCAACAACGGCCTTGATTTAGAGGTGTCTCTACCAAATGGAGTAACAGAGGTGCATCATATTTATGATAAGTTCCTTACAGTCGATAAAACAGCTGTCGATCCTGTCATTATAGAAGGCAATGGATATAAGCTATTGATTACGTCGTACTTCATAAACCAATTCGATACACGTAAACTTAAATTTAATGTACTTTATAATTAAGCATATAATACAATATAGTAATAATTACAACATCATATATAATATGACAAAAGCAGTACCCCGGAAGGGGTACTGCTTTTATTCATCGATCTAACTTGGCTAGAATATGTTGGGCAAAGTCTTGGGCCGCTTTAAAATCGTCTTCATTTGGGTGTACGGCAGCTTGTTTATGACGTGCATCGCGATCAGCAGATTGACCGTGGCTATGCCCTTTCGGGAACATCTTGTACATCATTTCGATAACCTTAGGATCTACCTTACCTTGGCAGATGAAGGTTCCTACAGGCTCTACGCCATCGGGTAAACAATTTGCTGCATTAATTAAGCTCTCCTTAGCATGTGCCATTTGCGGTGGAACACCAGCCGTGGCAAACAGAGCAATGTGAGGGTTATGTAATGTGCCTAGTACATCACGGGCCTCTTTATTAGCAGTCCCTTTATCCACCCAAAATCCTGCAAACACCAGATCATAGGATGCCATATCTGAGGGTAGTTCCGACATAGATACACATGGTGTGTCCGCTGGCAATACTCTGGCAATGGTCTCTGCCACTTGTTTTGTATTTCCCGTAAGGGACGAATATATAACGATAGATTTCATAGCTAACCTCCTATTGTAAAGCTATATTTATTATAAATCATATAGTATCTATCTATAATAAAATTAATCACAAACTACATCGATAAATTTAATCTAACCACATTGATAAATTCAAAAAAGTCAATATTGAATATATAGATTTTTTTCGCTATAATCATAACATAATGTATTTAGCAAACAAGAAAACTACCATATATAGTAGTTTTCTTGTTTTTCTGATTAGATTTAGCTTAAAGAATTTTTATATTCTTCACGCTAATCTTATATATCATTTTCAGATAAATTTATGATGTAAGGGGAACCATAATGGAGATTATGATCAAGAAGCGGGATGGCCATTTCGAACCGCTATCCGTAGAGAAAACGAAACGCATGATTGCCTTCGCATGTTTGGGGTTAGATTCTTGTGATCCACTAGAATTGGAAATGGATGCGAAGTTACAATTCGTTGATGGCATGACAACTAAAGAAATTCAAAAAACTTTAGTACAAACAGCTATCGAAAAGGTTATCTCTAAAAAAGACGACGGTTTCGGCAACCAAGTTAATAAAATGAACCAAGATTGGCAGTTTGTAGCAGCTCGCCTCTTCTTGTTCGATCTCTATAAAGAAGCAGCTATCACTCGTCGTTATAAAGCATTCGGTTATGGCAACTTCCCAAATCTTGTACATATGCTTGTAGAAGAGAAAAAATACGCTGACTTCTTCGTTACAGAATATACAGCTGACGAATTGCAAGAGTTAGGCGATTACATCAAACCTAAGCGCGACTACCTCTTCAACTATGAAGGTCTTAAATTATTGGCTGACCGTTACTTGGTAAAAGGCTTCAACAAAGAAATCTTTGAATTGCCACAAGAACGCTTCATGGCCATCGCCATGCACTTGGCATTAGTAGAGGGCGAAAACAAAGTAGAATACGCTAAGAAATTCTACGATTTGATGAGCCAGTTAAAAATGACAACAGCTACCCCTACATTGGCAAATGCAGGTACACCATTCCATCAGTTGTCCTCTTGCTTTATCTCTGGTGTAGATGATAACTTATGGTCCATTTACGACGTAAACAGCAAGTTCTCCCGCGTATCTAAACACGGCGGTGCTCTTGGTATCTACCTTGGTAAAGTTCGTGCATTGAACTCCGATATCCGCGGTTTCAAAAACTCCTCTGGTGGCGTTATTCCTTGGATCCGCTTGTACAATGATACTGCAGTTGCAGTAGACCAATTGGGTAAACGTAAGGGCGGCGCTACAGTAACACTTGATATTTGGCATAAAGACTTCTACGAATTCGTAGAGCTTCGTACAAACAATGGTGACGACCGTCGTAAAGCACACGATATCTTCCCTGCTATCTCTGTTCCAAACATCTTCATGGAACGCATGATCGGCCGTGAAAACTTCACCCTCTTCGACCCTCATGAAATCTTGGCTGTAAAAGGCTATGCTCTAGAGGACTTCTACGACACAGACGATAACAAAGAGTTCACAAAACGTTACCTTGAATGTGAACAAGATCCGAACTTACACGGCATCGAAGTACCAGCACTAGACATGATGAAAAAAATCATGCGCTCTGCTGTTGAAACTGGTACACCATTCATCTTCTTCCGCGATACTGTAAACGCTGCCAACCCTAACAAACATGCCGGTATGATTTACGCGTCTAACTTGTGCCACGAAATCGCACAAAACGTTGGCTTCAC
>CAUUIH010000138.1:0-3132 GCA_963545165.1 uncultured Veillonella sp. | reverse complement strand
GTTCGTGATACCTATCATGTAGTGGTGCATCGAGATAACTTAGTTGTCTTACGACAGGAGTAAATTATGAATCCATATACTGCATATTTTGAAAGTTTAGGCAAAGCAGCACGTTCGGCATCTATGGCGGGACAAGTACTGAATACAGAAGATAAGAATCGTATCTTGGAACAGATTGCGTATGATTTGGAAACTGCCATCCCAACGATTTTGGAAGCGAATACTATCGATTGTTCCCAAGCTCAAGAGAATGGAGTTCCCTCTGTGATGATGGATCGCCTTCGTTTGACAAAAGAACGTATCCAAGGTATTTGTGAGGGGGTTCGTCAAGTTGCTAAGTTACAAGACCCTATTGGTACCGTCCTAGAAAGTAGAACCTTAGAGAATGGTTTACGTATTGAAAAACGGCAAATCCCTATCGGTGTGATTGGCATGATCTATGAAGCCCGTCCAAATGTAACCGTGGATGCAGCTGCCTTAGCGATTAAAACAGGCAATGCTATCATTCTTCGTGGTGGTAAAGAAGCATACCATACAAGTGAGGCGATGGTACAAACTATGCAAGCTTCCTTAGATCGTTGTGGGGCTCCCAAAGAATTGATTCAACTAGTGTCTATTCTTGAGAGAGAAGCTGTCGGCGAACTCTTAGCACAACGGAAATGGATCGATGTGATGATTCCACGTGGAGGGGCAGGATTGATTCAATTCGTAGTGAACAATAGTAAAATCCCAGTGATCGAAACAGGTAGTGGTGTTGTTCATGGCTATGTGGATGCTTTTGCTGATGAAACGATGGCATTACAGGTACTGGAAAATGCAAAACTGTCACGACCATCTGTATGTAATGCGATGGAAACGATTCTGTTACATGAAGATAGATTACAAGACTTAGGCCCTAAGATTGTATCTATGTTGGAAGAAAAAGGTGTTGTTATCTATGGAGATGCACAAATTCAAAGCCTATCTTCTCAGGTGAAACCAGCTGCGGATAACAATTGGTCAACAGAATATAATGACTATGTTGTGAACTTTAAATTGGTTTCTTCTATTGATGATGCCATTGCTCATATCAATACATTTGGTACGAAGCATTCTGAAATGATTATTACAGAAGACCCAACACAGGCAGAACGATTTATGAACTTGGTGGATGCGTCTACAGTGTATGTGAATGCATCAACTCGATTTACAGATGGCTTTGAGTTTGGCTTAGGAGCTGAGATTGGCATTAGTACACAAAAGCTTCATGCCCGCGGACCTATGGGACTAGATGCGTTGACAAGTTATAAATATTTCGTCTTTGGTCATGGACAGGTACGATGAAACTTGAGTATTTAAAAGCATACTTTCAGTATATGAAGTCTCCTAAAGGGGCTTATGAATGGAAGTCTTACTTCATCGTATTAGCTATACTATGTATAGTATCTCTAGTGTGTATAGGGGCGTGGTTACATGGCGGATAAGAAAAAGAGAATTGGCATTTTAGGCGGCACCTTTAATCCTGTTCATCTAGGACACTTGATGATTGCAGAAATGGCGTCAGAAGCATTTGATTTGAATCGTGTTATTTTTGTACCTGCAAAGGAACCACCACATAAAGAAACAGATGTGATTGATGCGAAATATCGCTTAGAAATGGTGCGTGCAGCGGTTTTGGATAACCCGAATTTTATGGTCTCTGATGTAGAGATGCAACGAGAGGGAAAATCCTATACTATTGATACATTGCGGTATTTTCATGATGTGTATGGACCATCTACAGAGTTTTTCTTCATCGCAGGCACAGATACGATTCAGAATTTGCCAACTTGGAAATATATTGAAGAACTCTTAGATATGTGTGAGTTCATCGGAGCCATCCGCCCTGGTGCTACTGACGACATTGGTGAAAGCGTCAAATGGCTTGGGCAACGAGGCGGGCGCATTCATATATTAGAAGTGCCAGAAATGAAGCTATCTGCCACAGAATTGCGGTATCGATTGCGCCATGGCTTGTCTACTCGATATATGTTGCCGAGAACCGTGTACCAATATATTAAGGAACATAAGATATACAACAGGTGAACGTGCAATCCATAAAGATGAAGGCAAAGTTGTAGTACCCCATAGAAAGGTATAGGCTAGTGAAGGATACAATAACAATAGAAAAAGTACAACGTATTGTGGAAGGGAGGCTTTCACCAAAACGATTTGCTCACACACTAGGTGTGGTAGATATGGCAAAACGATTAGCTAATCACTATGGAGCACCGGTGGAGCAAGTAGAAGTAGCAGCATTATTGCATGATGCTATGAAAGAAAGTCCTTTACAAGAGATGCAATCACTGGTGATGAAGGCACAGGTACCAGTGGATTCTGAAATGCTGAAAAATGGAGCTTTATTACATGGACCAGCAGGAGCTGCTTATGCTAAGTTAGAGCTACATATTCAAGATGAATCGATTTGTGAGGCCATTCGTGTTCATACATTAGGTAGCACACATATGAGTGTGTTGGATAAGATTATTTTTCTAGCAGATTATATCGAGCCGAATCGTGATTTTCCCGGTGTTGAAGAACTGCGTGCATTAGCATTTACAGATTTAAATGCTGCTGTTATCAGCGCCTATGATGGAACGATACGCCATTTGCTAGATCAAGGATTAAGCATACATGTGGATACGATTCGAGGTAGAAATAGTGTATTGTTAGAAAGGTCGGATGTATAAATGGATCAAAAGAGACGACGCAAACCACGTCGAAATGGACTGCGTTGGGGACGAATTATAGGAGCCATCATCCTCCTCATAGTAATTGTGGGATTGGCAGTGTGGGGCATACGCAGCGTAGTCAGTTCCGTATCACAACCTAGTACTACTAGCCAAGAATCGCATTCGTTGCCGGCTGTAACGAATACAACGCCTATGGACATGAGCTCTATTAAGACTTCCTATATGCTAGTGGTAGGTGTGGATAAAAGCCAACCACAACAAGCAGATGCACTATATGTAGTGGCTTTCAATTTAGATGCCAAAACGATGCAAATTATTGGTATACCTAGTAATAGTAAAATTATTAATCGTCATAATGAGGCACCACAACGGATTAATGATATCTATGCACAAGGTGGGATTGAATTGACGAAGGCCGTAG
>CAUUIH010000137.1:0-3138 GCA_963545165.1 uncultured Veillonella sp. | reverse complement strand
GGAACTCCTAATAGAACGGCTACTACTGTGGAAATCACCGTCATTTGTACAGTTTCTAAGAAACCTTGTAGCAATAAATTAATGATTTGCTGTGACATAACCGATCACCTCGCTTCCAATTGGTAAATTATGTAAGTAGTCGATGGCAGCTTCTGATTTAGCACGCTCCCCTTTTAATTCTACAATTAAATGACCAAAGCTCATATCTTGAATATAATCTACACCGCCAAATAAAATACTTACATCTGTATCAAATTTACGGATAATGCTCGCCACTACCGGTTCATCTGTAACATTGCCTTTGAAAGTCAATCGTACAATCGGATTAGCTCCTTCTACCCAAGTATCGTTCAATGTCAAGTGAGCCATCGCATCTTCTGGCAAGTCATGGCTAATAATAGCAGACACGAACTCTTTCGTTGTAGCTTGTTTTGGTTCTGTAAACACATCTACTACAGGACCTTCTTCAATGATGGTACCACCTTCAATCACAGCTACGCGATCGCAAATCTCCTTGATGACATTCATTTCATGAGTAATCAAGACGATGGTCAAGTTTAATCGACGATTGATGTCTTTCAACAATGCCAAAATAGATTTTGTTGTTTGTGGATCAAGAGCTGACGTCGCTTCGTCACATAACAATACTTTTGGATTGCTTGCTAAGGCACGGGCAATGCCAACACGTTGTTTTTGACCACCGGACAATTGGGACGGATAGTTGTCTAATCGATCCGACAATTTAACAATGTCTAAAATTGGTAAAATGCGTTCTCTAATTTCTTCTTTGGACAACCCTTGCAATTCCAATGGAAATGCTACATTGTCGTACACTGTGCGGGATGAAAGTAAATTAAAGTGTTGAAAAATCATACCAATGTGCTTACGTTCTTCACGAAGTTCTGAGGTGTTCAGCTTCGTCAAATCTACACCGTCCACAATAACGGATCCAGATGTAGGGCGTTCCAACATATTGATACAGCGAATCAAGGTAGACTTACCGGCACCAGATTGACCAATAACACCGAAGATTTCACCTTCTTGTATAGTTACATTAATTTCTTTCAAGGCTTCCACACGGACAGCACCTTCATAGATTTTTTGAATCTGTTTAAGTTCTATCATGAAATCCTCTCCTTTTCAAACTAAATAAAATAAGAGCTCTCAGTTACCTAAGAGCTCTTGGGTATGTCTAAATTGTACAATGTGAGTAGACAGACTGTCAATAATTCCCACTATACTGCTTACCTATCGTTTGTTATAGTTTAAATCTATATATTTACATTCAGATACACTTACTCTTTATAACAAATACCCTCACATCCGTAAGTAAGTAACTTCCCTATATTACAAATAATAGTCTAGGGTAAAAAAGCTCGCTATCTATACCATCAAAAGAGATACAAGTAGTATTCCTCTGAGGGACATTTACTTTCTCAAGCAATTTTCTTACACCCCTATTTGCTAGTCTTGTTTCTGGAGTTTAATACCACCACGTTTTGCAATGAAAGCTGCCAAGAAAATACCACAAGTTCCCGTAATTAATTGCGGCCATCCCATGCTAAATAGAATCCCTTTTTGCATGGCTTCTGGAATACCTGGCATCAACTGGAACAGCGCTAAGAATAGCCCATAAAGAACTACACTTTTCACAATAGCTCCTGTGATAGCAGTCACCCACACACGTTTTGTTCCTAATACTTTCACAGTGATTGCATAGGACATGCTACCAATAGCTACGACTGGTACAAATAAAGGGATGGTCAACATACCTTGTATAAATGCCATAATTGGCGTCACACAAGCTACTAAGAACCCGCTCCACAAGCCATAGCGCCAGGTAGCAAGAGCTGTACAAGCACCTACGATGGAGCCCACTAAAAATTGCACCAATCCGTGCATAGGAATAATCATGCGAAGAAATCCTTGACTGAGCAAGGCAATCGCTAACAGTAAGGCACTGCCTGTTATTGTTTTGACTGACATTATGCTAATCCTTCTTCCATTAAATGTTGTAATTGTTCAGCTAATACTTTTGCTGCTTTGCCCGGTTTACCGTCACCCACAGGCTCGCGATTTAAAGTTGTAATTGGAATAATACCTCCAATCGTATCAGTGAAGAAGATTTCATCTGCATCTTTTAAGAACGCTTCATCAAATTCACGTTCAATAATCGTAATCCCTGCTGTAGGTGCTACGCGAGTCACTACTAACTGACGAGTGATACCTTTCAGAATATGATGGTTCGCTGGATGCGTATAACACACGCCATCCTTCATGACGAATACATTAGACGTAGCCCCTTCTGTAACGATACCATCACGCACTAAAATAGCTGTATAAGCCCCTTTTTTCTCAGCTTTCGTTTGTGCCAAAATATTAGGAATTAAATTTAGCGTTTTAATATCTACACGAGCCCAACGTTCATCTGGTAAGGTAATCGCTTTTACACCTTCTTGCAAAGCTCCTAAATCCGTTGTAATCGGTTTGATAAACATATACATTTGCGGTTCTAATTTAGAACGTTCAAAGGCATGATGACGTGGCGTTACCCCACGAGTAATTTGCAAATAGATATATCCATCAGTAATTTCACTTTGCTCAATCATAATTTCGTGCAGCTCTTGCAACTCATCAGGAGGCATGCGCACAGGAATATCCATTTCACGCATAGAACGATACAAACGATCTTGATGATAAGAAAAGGCAAACGCACGTCCATTATACACACGCACTACCTCGTATACACCATCACCAAAACAATATCCTCTATCATCAAGACTAACCACCTTGGCACCAGACTCTACCATCTCGCCATTAAAATATGTTAATTCTTTCATAGTAACACCTCATAGTATACATACGAATCAAGTATTACTTTCATTATAGTACAGACAAGTATAAAATTCTACATCTTTTAGACTAAATCTTCTTTGAAAGCACACATTCAATTCCGAAGCAAACCTAACCACTGCATCAGTTCGGGTCGGAATGTGTCGTGCTCTTCCCACCCCACTGAGAAGCGCAGTTACGAGTAGCAGCCTTGTGGCGTTCGCTATTGTCTAATTCACACAACCCCAAGCAGACCGTAACATACCCCTGAACAAACATAACCACTGTATAGTTTGAGAAGGGGTG
>CAUUIH010000136.1:0-3148 GCA_963545165.1 uncultured Veillonella sp. | reverse complement strand
TGAGAGTAGTGTGATTCTGTAAATGTCTCAAACCTACAGCAAGTGATCCAGTGCCTGTAGCAAGTTTGAGAGTAGTGTGATTCTGTAAATGTCTCAAACTTTTGGACGTAGTTACCAAAAAAATATTTCGTTTGAGAGTAGTGTGATTCTGTAAATGTCTCAAACGAGTTGCACCTCGATGTATTCTCACCTTGAGTTTGAGAGTAGTGTGATTCTATAAATACCTTGCATATCATTACTACGTCAGGTATTGCTCGACATGTAATAGTCCAGCAGATGGTGTTAAAGTATTTGTTGATATGAATTATTACTTTCCATGTCCTTAAGGCATGGTCAGTAATATTTTTGAATTGAATAAAGAAATGTATAGATTAGTCTGTGAATACCATGGTCTAATCTTTTTTATATAGTACGGAACCATAAACTTGTGACCGTCATTTTATCACTTCTTTTTGACTATTACCTGCTAGTAGGCTATAATAATCTAGATACATAGTCTTTAATTGAAACTTTCCACATATAAGGAGTTGAGATAGTTGTTAGGTTTTATACAAAAACTATTAGGCAATAAAAATGCAAAAGAAATTAAACGGATTCGATCCATTGTTGAAGAGATTAATGGGTTGGAGCCAGAATTGTTATCTTTGAGTGATACTTCTTTGCGCGCAAAGACAGAGGAGTTCAAAGATAGATTGGCAAAGGGTGAAACATTAGATGACATTTTACCAGAAGCATTTGCTGTAGTTCGTGAAGCATCCAAACGTGTATTGGGGATGCGTCATTTTGATGTGCAAATGATTGGTGGTATCGTCTTGCACCGTGGCAATATCGCAGAAATGCGTACTGGTGAAGGTAAAACATTAGTAGCGACCTTGCCGGTGTATTTAAATGCTCTATCTGGTAAAGGTGTGCACGTTGTAACAGTCAATGATTACTTGGCAAAACGTGACAGTGAATGGATGGGACGTTTATATAATTTCCTAGGTTTATCTACGGGCTTAATCGTAGTTGGCTTAGATTACGACCAACGTAAACAATCCTATGGCGCAGATATTACATACGGTACTAATAATGAGTTTGGCTTTGACTATTTGCGTGATAACATGGTTGTCCATGCAGATCAAATGGTACAACGTCCGTTGAATTATGCCATCGTCGATGAAGTGGACTCCATTTTAATCGATGAAGCACGTACACCGCTGATTATTTCTGGCCCAGGGGAACGCTCTACAGAACGCTATTATGAATTAGCAAAAGTGGTGCCTCACTTGGTGAAAGACGAAGATTACACGATCGATGAGAAACAAAAAACGATTGCCCCTACAGAAGAAGGGATTGCTAAAGTTGAAAAAATGTTGCAAATCGAAAACTTGTATGACTCTTCTAACCTAGAATTGAATCACTTGTTAAGTGCCTCCCTTCGTGCGTATGCCATGATGGAACGAGATAAAGATTATGTCGTGAAAGATGGCGAAGTAGTTATTGTTGACGAATTTACAGGCCGTTTGATGTTCGGTCGTCGTTATTCTGATGGTTTGCACCAAGCGATTGAGGCAAAAGAAGGTTTACGTGTAGAACGTGAAAGCCAAACCTTAGCATCCATCACATTCCAGAATTATTTCCGTATGTACGAAAAATTGTCTGGCATGACGGGTACAGCGAAAACGGAAGAACAAGAGTTTAACAACATTTACGGTTTGGAAGTATATGAAATTCCACCAAATAAAGTGTTGGCGCGTGTAGATATGCCTGACTTAATCTTTAAAACAAAAGATGCTAAATATCGTGCTGTGGTGCGTGATGTAGTGGAACGCCATAAAACAGGTCAACCAATCTTGGTGGGCACTACGTCCATTACGCAATCTGAAATGCTTAGCGATATGTTGACGAAGGCTGGTGTACCGCATAATGTATTGAATGCGAAACATCATGAACAAGAAGCGGAAATTGTTGCTAATGCAGGTCAGCATGGCATGGTAACAATTGCCACTAACATGGCAGGTCGTGGTACGGATATCTCTTTAGGAGATGGGGTAGCTGAATTAGGCGGTTTACATATCTTAGGTACTGAGCGACATGAAAGCCGTCGTATCGACAATCAGTTGCGCGGTCGTTCTGGTCGTCAAGGGGACAATGGTTCCTCACAATTCTTCCTATCCTTGGAAGATGATTTAATGCGTATTTTCGGCGCAGATAATATTGCTGGCATGATGGACAAATTAGGTATGGAAGAAGATGAGCCAATTGAGCATTCTTTAATTACTAAATCCATTGAACGAGCACAGAAAAAAGTAGAAAATCATAACTTTAATATTCGTAAGTATATCTTAGAATATGACGATGTTATGAATCAACAACGGGAAGTATTATACGGACAACGTCGTTTGATCTTGAATAACCAATCCTTACGTGAAACAATCTTGCATATGGTTGATAATTTGATTATCAACTCTATGAATCAATATGCAGATGAAAAACTATATCCAGAAGAATGGAACTATGAAGGCTTACTAAAACACTTAGAAATTTACTTCTTAGAACCAGGCATGTTGACAGTAGAGCAAATGGAAGAATATGGTCGTGCAGAACTGCAAGAGCATTTAATCGATATTGCTCACCGTGAGTATGAAAAACGTGAATCCTTATTTGGAGAAGCCAATATGCGTGAGCTTGAAAAAGCTATCATGCTTAAAGTGGTGGACAGCAAATGGATGGAACATTTGGATGCTATGGATATGTTAAAAGAAGGGATTGGCCTACGGGCTTATGGACAAAAAAATCCATTAGTAGAATACAAATTCGAGGCCTATGACATGTTCGAAAGTATGAAAGAAGCTATTACGGATGAAACTATTATGTATTTATACCGTATCCAAATTAATGTGGAAACAATAGCAGAAGAAGAACCGGTTGATCATCTAGCTGATGCTAAGACCCACCATGAAGACGTGTTGGAACCACAAAACGTAGACTAGACTTTCATGGCCACGCAGCGAGGTGATACATCTCCTGTGCGGCCATTTGTTGTATAGAATGAAAGAAAGAGGTGAATAAATTGTTAGAAGACTTAAAAGGTCCCATCGACAATTTAGAGGAGCGTATTTTTGGAATGAGGGATTCACTTTAACATCGCTCAAAAAGAAGAACG
>CAUUIH010000135.1:0-3230 GCA_963545165.1 uncultured Veillonella sp. | reverse complement strand
AATTACAACCAGGTGGTGCTCTAACAGGTGGTGCTACAAAACGGAAAAAAGTATCTATCTTGTCCCGTAAGGAAGAACAAGATACATTGCAGCAAGATATTCATGCATTGCGTACTACAGTACAGGAGTTGAAACAGACTCTACAACAATTAGATAAAGAAATTGAAACTTTCACACAGTCTGGTAAGGAATTACGTCATACCTATGAACAAGAAGAATTCCAGTTACGTAGCTTGCAGCAAGAGCAACAACGTTCTGAAGGAGAGCAAGTTAACTTACGAGGGATGGCACAAACCTATCATGAAGAGCTGCAAAAGGCTAAGGAAAAGCAAACAACGTTAGGAGAGACAATTAAAAGACTGGCAGATGAACTTTCACAGTTGGAACATCGAGAAGGACATCAAGAACAAGTCGCAACGTTAGTGACCCAAGAGCAAAGTTTGCAAGACCAAGAACGTGAGCAAAGTGAAGTGTTGCAAGAGGTACGCTTACGATGGGAACAAAGTAGATTGTTGTTAGAACAAAACAAAAAAGAATTAGCTCAGTTAGAACAACATATCAAAGATAAGGAAGTAAATATTGCAAGTTTAGATCGAAGATTGGACCAATTAGGTGAAGATGTTATCCGTGTAGGTGGTGAACCTGTTTTAAAATTAGAGTCAGAGAAAGAATCCATAGAAAAACGAGTAGCTACTATTGGAGAATCTCGTAAAGGTGGTCAAGAAAAAGTACGCACTTGGGAATTGCAATTAAGCCAATTACAAGAAGAACGAAATCAACAGGAACAACGCCAGCGAATTGTGCAGAAAAAACTAGTAGACCTACAAGAAGGGTTAACAAAATATCAATTACAAGGCGAACAAGCCTTGGAACAATTGGGTGCTTTAGGGTATACTAAACAAGAGGCACAGAATATACACCTAGGTGGCTCCGTAAATGAGTGGAAACAACAACAAGTAAATTTGGCAAGACAGATTGAAAGCTTAGGAGCGATCAATCCTAATGCTATTGCGGAATATGAAGAAGCAGAAGAAAAGCTAGCATTCTATCATGCCCAAAAAGAAGATTTGGTGATAGCTAAAGAGCAACTGGAAGGGGTTATCGCTGAAATTGATGGGGCTATGTCTGAGCAATTACAAGGAGTTCTTACGGAGATTCGTGAGAAATTCCAACATGTATTTTCTCAATTGTTTGGAGGAGGCACAGCGCAGATTGTAGCATCGAATCCAGAATCAATTTTAGAAAGTGGCATTGATTTTTATATCCAACCGCCAGGAAAGAAACGTCAGCAATTAAGCTTGTTATCCGGTGGGGAACGAGCATTGACGGTTATTGCTTTACTCTTTGCGCTGTTAGATTATCGTCCCGCTCCATTCTGTGTACTTGACGAAGTAGATGCTGCCTTGGATGATGCGAATGTAGAACGATTTAGCCAATATTTGCATAATTTAGGGGATGCCACACAATTTATTGTGGTGACCCATCGTAAACGGACTATGGAATCAGCCCATGTCTTGCAAGGGGTGACTATGGTGGAACGAGGTGTGTCACGTCTATTGACAGTAGCCTTTGATGATGTAAAGGAGGATAGTGATTATGGCATTTAGTTTTTTTGACCGTATGAAAGCGGGCTTAGAAAAGACAAAAAATAATTTTGTAAAAAAAGTGGAAACCATCGTTATCGGCTATGCTGAAATCGATGATGATTTCCTAGATGACTTAGAAGCTACCATGTTGACTGGAGATTTAGGTCCTAAAACTACGACATATTTAATGAAAGAAATCCGCCGCGGTGTTACGGAAGGGATTATCAATAATACTAGCGAAGTCATGCCTTTTATGGAAGAACGCATTACGGAAATGTTGGGCGCCCAAGAAGAAGTGTTGGAGCTCCACAAACCAGAAGTAATCTTAGTAGTGGGTGTGAATGGGGTTGGTAAAACGACGACCATTGCGAAATTAGCCCATTACTATGCAGAGCAAGGAAAAAAGGTTATTATTGCGGCGGGGGATACATTCCGTGCGGCTGCGTCTGAGCAATTATCTATTTGGGCAGATCGTGTAGGCGTATCCATTGTAAAACATAAGGAAGGCGCGGACCCAGCAGCGGTTGTGTTTGATGCCTGTGCTTCCGCTATTGCGAAAGAAGCAGACTTAGTTATCGTGGATACAGCAGGGCGTTTGCACACAAAAGTGAATCTTATGGAAGAATTGAAAAAAATCGGCCGTGTTGCGGATAAACAAATTCCAGGTGCACCGCATCAAACTTTATTAGTCTTAGATGGCACTACAGGTCAAAATGCAGTGAGCCAAGCAAAATTATTCGGCGAAGCGGTTCCTGTCACAGGAATTGTAGTGACGAAATTAGATGGTACTGCTAAAGGTGGTGTGGTCATTTCTATTAAAGAGGAATTAGGTGTACCTGTTCGTTGGATTGGTGTAGGTGAGCAAATGGATGACTTACGTCCTTTCAATGCGAAAGAATTTGCCAATGCTCTTTTTGATAAGGGAGAATAGTGGACCATGACTAGAAAACAATTATATGACTATGTGGTGGACCAAAATGAAATGAATGGCTATGGTGTCGATGGGGACAGTATTGAATGTGCTGTAGATATTATGGAATTTGTAGGTGGCGACTTATACCGTCCGCTCACACGATTACTTTTAAGCAATTGGAAAGAAATTGCTAGCCGTATTGAAAGTTATACGGATGATCAATGGAACTTTGTCCATCGTATTGCAGAAAATATGAAGCAGTCCTTAGAGCATGACCACGGTGATGAAATCCACCATTTATCGGACCATGGGATTGCTATCTTCATTGAAATGCTAGAAGGTGATGACACAGCTACACAAACCTTGCAAGGAGATACACCAATTACAGAAGAAGAATTGCGACGTATCCGTGGCAAGGGGTAAACTGTATAAACAATAGAGAAAAGTTGGACCTTAGGTTCAGCTTTTCTTTTTGCATATAGAGTATGCTTACCACAAGCATAGGATGAAGCATTATGTTACCAGCAGAAGCGGCTAATCGATTACGTGAATACGGTATGATTCTTGTCCTGATTTGTATCGAACATACAGTACAATAGTAGGGCTATTCATGGTATAATATAGAAGTTACTAGATATAGAATTAACCGTGAACGTTTATGTTCACAGAGATAGATATATAAGGAGGGACTATGAGCGGATTGCATCATTTTCCTGAAGAAGGCATACCCT
>CAUUIH010000134.1:0-3237 GCA_963545165.1 uncultured Veillonella sp. | reverse complement strand
CCGTCAGCGGACACCAAAATAGCACCATCACCAGCCATGGAGATGAGCACGTGTTGTGCGCCTTTCTCTTGCAATGCTTTTGCTGCTTCTACAAGCTGATCTTTTGTAGATAAGGTACACCCAAAGATTTCACTAAGCTCGTGATTATTTGGCTTAATTAAAAATGGTTTATAAGGCAAGACTTTTGTGAGTAGATCCTTTGTAGCATCGACTACGATACGAATATTTTTATGTTGTAAGCGCTCCATAATGAGTTCGTACATATCGCTTGGTAGGCTAGAAGGAATGCTGCCAGCAAGGATTAAGGTGTCCTTTTCGGTCAACGCATCAAGCTGTTTGTATAGAGCTTCTAATTCGTCGGTAGCAATGATTGGGCCGCGGCCATTAATCTCTGTTTCCTCATCAGAGGCTTTTACCTTAACATTGATGCGGGTTAATCCTTCGCGAAGCCGGATGAAATCTTCTTTCACGCCGAATTTCTTGAGTTGTGTTACGATTTCTTCGCCTGTAAACCCTGCGATGAAGCCGAGTGCTGTCGTATCCATGCCAAGATTGTTGAGCACGATAGATACGTTGATACCTTTGCCACCACCGAGAACGTATTCTTGGATGGTGCGATTAATAGTACCCGTCTTGAGGTGATCAAGGCGCACGATATAATCGAGAGCTGGATTAAAGGTAATGGTATAAATCATACAATTTCCCCTTTTGAGATAATACTAATTAGCGTATGATTGGTTGATCTTGCTTCCGTAATCGTAACCAATAGATGAGTGGTACTAGATATAGGAAGAAGGCAAATGGTACATAACCTGTTGAACTTGTACCCATCATGACAATGGGCACGTAGGCAGCGATATTCCATGGTTGTAATGGAGCGATGAGAATGCCACTATTTTCAAAGTCTAGCATTACATCTTCGTCTTGAATACCTCGCTGTGCGTAGGTAATACGCATAATAGAGTGCGTCATAACTACCGCAATAGCTTGGCTGCATCCAACCGCACCTGTTAAGAAAGCAAGACCTACATTGGCAGCAAATACATCGCTCCGTGTTTTAGCTCGCTCTAACAGTTGTCGTATATCGTTCCAGAAGCCAACCCCTTCGAGCATGCCTGAAATGGCAGTAGCCATAAAAATTGAAAGGGTAGGGATAAACATCGTTTGTAGACCGCCGCCATGAATGATATTAGCTAGTGGATTATAGTGCGGTAGTTCAAAGCCTGTTAAGGTATACCATCCCAACTCTGAGAGGCTCGCATCCTGATTGGTATAGGCTAGAATGGCCGCCGCTAATGCACTGAGTCCGATAGGCCAACGGATAGATACTTTCAAAGGCAATAGGCCAATGACGATGATGACTGGAATCCATAATGTCCAATCGATATTGAAAATAAAGTGAATTGTATCGGATAGTAAACTATTTTCGTAATTGAGTGGGTACCACTGAGATAGTAATAGATACAACACTGTAGAGATGATGAGTGCTGGAATACCATCTTTAAACATAATGGGAATATTCGTCGATACCTTTGTATGGGTCAAGGCCGCTACAAGAGATGCACTAGAGGATAGTGGACCGTTTCGATCACCAAAGTAAGCACCTGCAATAATGGCACCAACTACGATATTTTCTGGAATACTTCCAGCTCTTGCCATGGTGATGAGTACGATGCCTATCGTTCCTACAGTGCCCAGTGCAGTACCTAACAGCATACTCACTATGGCTGTTATTAAAAAGGCACAGACGATAAAGATGGATGGATCAATTAAATCGATACCTGTGGCGATAATCATAGGAATAACGCCTGCTGCTTGCCACATGGCGATGAGCCAACCGATGAGAAGGAAGATTTGCATCACTATGATGGATGTTTTCGCACCTGTCCAAGATAGGTTTAATAATTCTTTTAGGGCATATCCTTTGCGGTAGAACACGTAGGCCATGATGCTCCATACGACAATCAAGGCATAACCAATAGCGATGCTATTGGCTACGGCTATGAGGATGACGAGAATGGATGCAAGTAGTCCCAAAAGGGGCTCTATATTCCGTGGCATGAGTGTGCGGCCCTGCTGGTACCTTAGGAACGCATTTAATATAAGTTGTAACCACTTCATTTTAATCGATAGGAAGTTCTGTTTCGAAGACTTCCTCAGCCGGGCCTGTCATGAGCACCGTGCCATCCTCCAAGTATGAAATATGCAATGTTCCTAAATAGAGTTCCACATCTACTTCGCGGCCTGTTAAGCCCTTTTCAAAGGACATAACGGCAGAGGCACAAGATCCTGTTCCACAAGCTAAAGTAGCGCCAGCGCCGCGCTCCCATGTGCGCACCTTGATGTGTTTGTCGTTTACCACTTCAATGTAGTTTACATTGGTGTTGGCAGGGAAGGCATCGTGCTTTTCAAGGATAGGGCCTTGTGTTGTAACAGGGGCCTTTGTAATGTCGTCGATGAATACCTCCGTATGAGGCACACCGAGCAATACAGAACTCACTGTTACGGTTTCACCGTTTACATTGAGGTCTACGTCGATAACCTTATCCATGTTTACATTCATAGGAATGTCTTGGGCCTTGAAGAATGGTTTGCCCATGTCTACAGTAACTTGTGTGACGATTCCGTTTTCGATAGTCAAGGTAGGCTTCATTACGCCTGCCAAGGTTTCGATGGTGAAAGTCTCTTTCGTAGTTTCACCGTGTTCATAAGCGTATTTGGCAAAGCAACGGATGGCATTACCGCACATTTCTGCTTCACTACCATCGGAGTTGATGATGCGCATGCGCACATCACAGGTTTCGGAAGGAACTAGGATAGCAAGACCATCAGCACCAATACCCGTGCGACGATCGCAAAGGCGGATGGCGAGGTCTGTGTAGTCTTTAGACGTCCCTTGTGGATCGGCAAAGAGGATGAAATCATTGCCGAGACCATGCATTTTTGTTAATTTCATAAAGTCTCCTATCAATAAGTAAGACTTTCACCATGAAGCCCGTGAAAGTCTCATATGTTTATTATTATATATTCTATATTATAATATTATATCATAAATAGGTCCTAAGCATGGCATGGAATCGTATAAATTTATAGCTAAATAAAGGGAAAATAAGGAAAGCTTACAGCGTTTATTAAGAGTTATAGTAAAACAAAAAAATGCCCCATATGGGATGGTTATTTAAGGGAGTATAGGTATTTGGATTACTTTATTGTTTAACAGAGAAATGATAAAATAAA
>CAUUIH010000133.1:0-3249 GCA_963545165.1 uncultured Veillonella sp. | reverse complement strand
CAAGCTAAACTAGATAGGATAGGTAATAGATCTGGTATTTGTTCCAAATTGACATAAATTGGCTCATGCGCTTTGCCTGTAACCGTGACAGTAGTGCCTTTCCATGTACAAGTGACACCAGCACTTTCCAAAATGGACAGAATCCGCTTATCTGCTTGTACAGAATCAGAACGCAAGCCTGTGACAGAGATAGATTGACCTGTCATAGCAGCCGCTACTAACCAAATGGCACCATTAGACCAATCTCCTTCAATGGGATATTGCTTATTTCCGTGAAAGTGTTGGTTCTCTTCAATAGTGAAACTTGGATGCCCATCCACGGTGATTCCTTCGTTTACTTGTACACCAAAATCTTTCATCGTTTCTATAGTTAATGTTACATAGTCTTTCGATTGTAAGGAACTAGTGCAATTCACTGTGGTGTGCCCTAGTTGTGGCGCTGCCAAAAGTAGACCAGAGAAGAATTGAGAGCTTACGGACCCCGTCATGGAGAAGGTACCACCTTGTAATCGTTCAGTCATGGTGAAAGGTGGGGCCTCTTGTGAAAAGGACACTCCATGGTCTTTCATTTCGGACAGCAATGGCTCAAGTGGGCGCTCTGGTAAACGACCTTTGGCATCGACTTTCACAGTGTCACAAATAGAAGCGGATACAGGCAAGAGCAAGCGTAAGGTCGTCCCTGATTCGTGGGGCAATACCTGCCCTATAGAAGGAACAGGGCCCGGATTGATATGAGCCACACCCTGTTCATAGGTTATATTGGCACCTAAAGCTCGCAAGGAATCCATAGTGGCGTCGATATCTTTTGAAGAATGAGAGATTAAAATTGTGCTAGGACTCGTAGCGAGGGCAGCTGCTATGAGTGCCCGATGGGCGTGGGCCTTAGCCGGTATGGATGGAATTGTGCCATGCAAGAGCACATTAGAAACTTGTTGCATAGGAATCCTTTCTATTGCTGTTGTCATACCACTATATGTGATAATTACAAATGCAATTATAAAAGGTAAACGTATAATGTAATTTATTTAGTATATTATACATAGTAATTCTATAACGGCTGTACATCGTAAGTATTTTAGCTATGTATAGTAACTATAAAATGTTGAGTGCAATATTTATATATGGCAGTAGGTAGCAAGTTCTTGGAAGGTCACTTGTTTTAGCACTGACGTGCCATACCCCGTAGGAACAACGATAGTAATAGAAGAACCAGAGACTTTTTTATCGTGGCTAGCTTCTTCTAAAATGACATCTTTGGAAATCGTCGTTGTAATTGGTAATTGATGGGATAGTAATATATTTTCGATTATAGGAATTATGGTAGGGTCTAGCTCTTTGTGTGCTACAGCACCTTTTGCCATGATAAGCAACCCTAAAGCGACGGCATTGCCGTGAGGGATGGTGAAAGCACTACCATGTTCGATGCCATGTCCAAAGGTATGACCTAAGTTCAGGGTCGCACGGAGACCGCTTTCCTTTTCATCTACTTCGACCACATGGGCTTTGATGCGCACACATTGAGCGATGATGAAATCTATATCCTCTGGATATTGTAATATTGGTCGTTCTCGAAGTTGATCTAATAATTCAGGATGTCCTAAGAAACCGTATTTAATGATTTCCCCACATCCATTAATCCACTCTTCTTTAGGTAAGGTGGAAAGTGTTTCTGGATCACAGAGAACGAGAATAGGTTGTTTAAAAGCACCCCATAAATTTTTACCACACTCTAGGTTAACAGCCGTTTTACCGCCTACAGAAGAATCAACAGCTGCCAATAAAGAGGTAGGCACTTGTACATAATCGATGCCTCGTAGGTAGGTGGCAGCAGCGAATCCTGCTAGGTCGCCGACGACGCCACCACCTAAAGCAATAATGAGGTCTTTCCGAGTTAATTTTGCGTTGCTCAATGTTTCTACTAAGTCCATGAGGCGATGGCCGTTCTTTTCACTTTCACCGTGAGGGAATGTATAGGTATGAACAGTATAACCAGCCCGTTGCAAGGAATCTGAAACGGTGGGCGCATAGAGTGGCCCCACATTGTCATCCGTAACAATCATGACGGAACAAGCAGGTTTAATAGCATGTAAGTATTCATCGATGTGAGGCAAGCTGTGTCGCTGAATGATCACATCGTAAGAAGTGGAAACTTGAATATGAATCGTATCCATAGTGATATCCTATTTATGACCTAATGCGTCGCGCAATGTGAACACTTGGTTTGCCAAAGTAGCGAATTGCTCTGGACGTAAGGATTGTGGCCCGTCGCATAATGCTTTTTCTGGATTGTTGTGAACTTCAATCATTAACCCATCAGTGCCGCCACCAACGGAAGCTAAAGATAAAGACGGAACCATACGGCTCATACCAGCTGCATGACTTGGGTCCATGATGATTGGCAAGTGAGATAACTCGTGCATCATTGGAATAGCGGTTACATCTAATGTGTTGCGAGTGCGTGTTTCGAAGGTACGAATACCACGTTCGCAAAGAACGATTTGTTCATTACCTTCACTCATGATGTATTCTGCAGCCATTAACCATTCTTCGTATGTTGCACATAGACCACGTTTTAATAAGATAGGTTTACGTAATTTACCAACTTCTTTTAAAAGATTGAAGTTTTGCATATTGCGAGCGCCGATTTGCAACATA
This sequence comes from uncultured Veillonella sp., assembly GCA_963545165.1. Classification (GTDB taxonomy): domain Bacteria; phylum Bacillota; class Negativicutes; order Veillonellales; family Veillonellaceae; genus F0422. The sequence continues at coordinate 594 of CAUUIH010000133.1, read as the reverse complement.
TCTACATTGTCGAAGTATTCTAATTGAGAGATATCCATGACCTCTGACACGATAGGTAGACCAGTTTCTTTCTTAGCCTCTTCTAACAAGGCTAAGCCACTCGGCCCCATACCTTGGAAAGAGTATGGAGAAGTGCGAGGTTTGAAAGCGCCACCACGTAGAATGCCAGCACCGGCTGCTTTCACAGCTTTTGCCACTTCGATGACTTGTTCAGGTGTTTCTACAGAGCAAGGACCGGCGATGATAGCGAAGTGACCACCACCAATTTTTGCATTTCCTACAGTAACCACAGTATCTTGAGGGTGGAATTTACGATTTGCTTTTTTGAAAGGCTCTTGGATACGCATCACTTTTTCAACGTATGGAAGGGATTCAATAGTGCGTAAGTCGACACGAGATGTATCACCGATCAAACCGATAATATCTTGTTGTTCTCCATGTACTGGATGTAATGTAACGCCAGTGGCTTCTAATAGTTGACGTAGTTCTGCAATTTGTATTTCTGTTGCTGTAGTGTGTAATCGAATAATCATAATGTCCTCCTAAATTAGATCTTTCATGTAATGTAAAGGGTATCTTGAGTGGTGGTCTAGG
>CAUUIH010000132.1:0-3388 GCA_963545165.1 uncultured Veillonella sp. | reverse complement strand
GGCACTACTGTCACGGTTACAGGCAAAGCGCATCAGCCAATCCATGTCAATTTAGAACAAATGCCAGATCTATTACCTATTTTGTCTAGCTTGGCTTGCTCCATCAAAGGAGAATCTGCGTTCATCAATGGGGCTCGCCTTCGATTGAAAGAGTCGGACCGTTTAGAAGCGGTGGCGCAACTAGTTCGTGATTCTGGCGGCACCGTTCGCATCGAAGGAGATAATCTATATATTACAGGAACTGGTGCCCTTACTGGTGGCACTGTAGACTGTGTGAACGATCATCGCCTTGTCATGGCTGGTGCCTTAAATGCACTCATCGCTACATCTCCTATGATGTTAAAAGACAGCGAAGCCATCAGTAAGTCCTATCCTCACTTTTTTGAAGACTGGAAACGATTAGGTGGCAAAACGCACTCTATATAAGAGCATTCAATATCTGTATATAATGTGACTTATACCTCCTAATGTGACATATACCTCCTAATGTGTCGTATACGGTATCCTAACATATGTATCCTATAGATTTTTTCTATATTTTTTCTATATTTTCTTTTCCATTTTGTTTACTATACACCTATACAGCTTATTTACGCAGGCATAGTAATACAAATTACCATTTTATATATAACATGTGATAAGGAGTAATTATGGCATCCTATTTCGGTCGTACTGTGAAAGTCTCCACCTTCGGAGCCTCTCATGGTCAAGCTATTGGCGCAGTTGTAGACGGACTTCCTTGCGGGTTTCCGGTCAACCTAGAAACCTTGCAAGCATTCTTAAAACGACGGGCTCCCGGTCAACACCAATTACAAACACAACGAAAAGAAGCAGATATCCCTGAATTTCAAGCAGGTATCGTACAAGGTAGATTGAGTGGTTCTCCATTAGCTTTCACCATTCAAAATACATCACAACAAAGCGGTGATTACGATAATCTACGAGATGTGCCACGGCCGTCCCATGCAGATTACACTGCACGCATACGCTATGGCGAATACGTAGATATGCGTGGAGGCGGTCATTTCTCCGCTCGCATCACAGCCCCAGTGTGTGTAGCGGGTGGCATTGCTATCCAATTATTGGAATCCATCGGCATTCACGTGCGAGCACACTTAGCGCAAGTAGGCACAGTCCAAGATATACCTGTCGATTATACGAACCCACCTATGGACAAGCTGTCCAATATCAGCACAGAAGTGATTCCTATGCTAGACCGTGTACAACGTCACGCAGCGGAGCAACTTGTATTGGAGTTGAAAACATCTGGCGATTCCACTGGGGGCATCATAGAAGTCTTCGCCACTGGTTTACCGGTTGGTATGGGAAATCCCAATTATGACGGCATTGAAAATCGCTTAGGCGCTACACTTTTTGGTATGCCTGCGGTAAAAGGTATTTCCTTTGGGTCTGGGTTCCCTGGCTGTGCATCCCGTGGCAGTGAGCAAAACGATCCTTTCATCATCACTGATGAAAGCGTTCGTACAAAGAAGAATAACAGCGGTGGTATCCAAGGTGGTATTACCAATGGTATGCCCCTTGTGATGCAAGTGGGTATTAAACCGACACCATCCATTTATCATGAACAATCTTCTGTATCCCTTAGTAACCACAGTGCGGAAATATTGCAAATCAAAGGTCGTCACGATCCTTGTGTTGCTCTACGTGCCGTTCCTGTGGTAGAAGCCTTAACAGCTCTTGTACTCTTAGATTTTGTACTGGAACATGAGCCCCATGCATTCCGTCATTTCAGTCATCGTACTCTGGAGGTGTAAATGTTTGGATTATTAGGCCGCACCTTGGGCCACACCTACTCCCCTATGATTCACAGTGCTTTAGGGAATCCTCAGTATACTATCTTTGAAGTAGAACCAACAGATGTACAAACATTCTTTCAGAATCCTGATTTGCAAGGCTTAAACATTACCATTCCCTACAAGGAAAATGCTATGCATGCTTGTGACCATCTTAGCGACATTGCGAAGTCTATCGGTTGCGTCAACACCATGGTGCGTCAAGCAGATGGAACTTGGTACGGAACGAACACTGACTATAACGGATTTTTGGCTACCCTCGCGTGGTCTCATATTGACGTCACTGGAAAAGATTGTGTCATTCTTGGGGACGGCGCTTCCTCTAAAACAGTACACGTGGCATTAGAGCGATTGGGGGCCAGCACAATCACTCATATCAGTCGTCATACAGAACCTACCTATGAAAGTATCCACCACTTTTACGAAACGACACAGATAATTATTAACTGTACGCCCGTAGGTATGTATCCGCACTGTCCGAATCAAAGTATTCACTTGGCACCATTTAAACGCCTAGAAGGTATCATCGACTTGGTGTACAATCCGCATCGTACGGGCATTCTTTTAGAAGCAGAATCCCTTGATATCCCTCATGTAAATGGCCTAGTTTTCTTATTGGCTCAAGCCATTTCAGCGAGTGCATTATTTTTACATCGCACCTATAATGAAAGTATCCTTTCAGATCTATACAAACAATTCCGCGGAGACCAAGAAAACATTGTTCTCATCGGTATGCCAGGATCTGGTAAAAGTACCATCGGCGAAGCCTTGGCAAAGCTAACTGGACAAACACTCATCGACATAGACCAACGCATTGCTGAGGAAGTCGGCTCCATTAGCGATTATATCTTAACACATGGCGAACCTGCATTCCGTACAATCGAGTCCAAGATTATCGCCGATGTAGGCAAACAAACAGGACTCATCATCTCCACCGGTGGTGGTGCCGTCACCAAACCAGAAAACTATGCTCCCCTTCGTCAAAATGGACGTATTTATGAAATCTATCGTCCCTTAGAAGAGCTAGATACCACAGGGCGTGTTCTCTCCTCTGGTGGCATAGAACGATTGCAGCAGTTGTACACAGAACGGGCTCCCCTGTATGCAACATTCCGACAAGTACAAGTGGAAAATACAGGTACTCCTGAAAGCGTGGCTCAACGTATTCTTGAGGACTTACATAGTAACCTATTATAGCTAATGATTATGTTATCTCTAGTTTTCACACGTTTTGTTCTATGAGTTCTCATCAATAGATGTATTTAAGATTGTAGACCATCAGGTAAGTATCTTATAAATGATTACATATTATTACATCAAACATAGATAAAAGATGTTGTTTTTAATGTAACGAAAGAGATCAAGAATGGTATATATTTTTAAGCATACACTAACACATTACATACACATAAATCGGCTTTCATAAGTGTTTCCTAGAAACACCTGAAAGCCTTTTGACTATCAAACCATACTATTTTACTAGCATTAATTGACATTCTATAGAAAATAGTTTACTATTATCAAATATAAAAGTTTATATTGTATTAAGGAGGTTTTACTATGACGGACTCGCA
>CAUUIH010000131.1:0-3400 GCA_963545165.1 uncultured Veillonella sp. | reverse complement strand
GATACTTATGGCGGTATGGCTCGTCATGGCGGCGGAGCTTTCTCCGGTAAAGATCCTACAAAAGTTGACCGTTCTGCAGCGTATGCAGCTCGTTATGTAGCTAAAAATATCGTAGCAGCTGGTCTTGCTGATAAATGTGAAGTACAAGTAGCTTATGCAATTGGTGTAGCAAAACCTGTATCTATCATGGTAGAAACATTCGGTACTGCAAAAATCGAAGAAGAAAAAATCTCTGCATTAGTAAGCAAACATTTTGATCTTCGTCCAGCAGGCATCATCGAAATGTTAGACTTGTTGAAACCACATTACAAAAAAACTGCTGCCTATGGTCATTTTGGTCGTACTGACGTAGACCTTCCATGGGAACGTACAGATAAAGCAGAAGCACTTCGTAAAGAAGCTGGATTATAATAGGTAAACTATTTACACTTCGCTTTTGAGTGATACATAGATAGAGGATAGAGACGTATGTCTCCGTCCTCTATTTTTTGTTATTCCAGTGGGTATGCATATCAATACTTACAACTCATGTTGCGATATATATTTGTCAGAAAAAGATGAAGTTAGTCTACAAACTTATTTTGTTCTATAACCCAGTATGACATGTAAATGTGTAGAACTAAGGCATGAAATAGTATGAATCATAGGTGTAAACGTGGTATAATGGAGAGTGTTTAGTCAGGAGGTTATGATGCGTTTAGGTGAAATTATTATTAATCGTCCTGCGAAACAATTGAATAAACCTTTTACCTATGAAATACCTGACTCATTTGGTGATGTACCTATTGGAACTCGCGTAGCAGTTCCCTTGGGAGCCTCCAAAGAAGAGGGGATTCTTGTAGGTTATAGTGACATAGTAAATCCATCATTTGTGATCAAACCCATATTAGGGGTGTTAGATCCAACGCCATGGTTTTCATCGGAAATGCTGAGCACAGCACGTAAGCTGAGTGAGTATTATTTATGTACCTTTGCAGAGGCATTAAGCTTATTTACTGTAGATAAAAGTAAATTAAAATCCTATGACAGACCTAAAATTGAATGGCTTGTTCCTAAAGAATCCTTTCATGTAGAATTATTTTCAGTGAAAAAACGAAAACAACGTTTGTTAGCGGAATACTTATTAGCACATGGACCGACTTCGGTAAGTGACTTGCGCTTGGCAGGGTTTAGTCTACTTGTTATTAAGCAAGTAAAAGAATCTTCTCACATCGATATAGAATGGCGGTATGTCATGACAAAAACACGGTATGATGAAGTTGCAGATAGTATAGACATTCCTTTAACTGAGGCGCAACAGTCTGTATACGAACCGATTCAGAAATGTATTGCTAATCATCAAAGCAAAGCTTTTTTGCTACATGGTGTAACGGGTAGTGGAAAAACGCAAGTGTATCTAAAAGCTGCAGAGGAAACGATTCGCCAAGATAAGATTGCCATTATTCTAGTTCCAGAAATTGCTTTAACAACACAAATTGTAAGACGATTTGTAGAACAGTTTGGGCAAGAAGTTGTGGTGTTTCATAGTCAGTTAACAAAATCGGAGCGCTACAACAATTGGGAACGTTTACGCCGAAAAGATAGCCATATTATCATTGGTGCACGTTCTGCCGTGTTTGCGCCTACAGAAGATATTGGCCTTATTGTAGTAGATGAGGAACATGATACATCTTACAAACAACAAGATATGACTCGATACGATGCACGGATGGTAGCTAGATGGCGCAGTGAAAGCCATCAATGTCCGATTATTTTTGGAACAGCCACACCGTCTGTACAGGCTTATTACTTAGCTAACCAAGGTATCTATGAATTACTCTCTTTAGAGCATCGTATTTTTCATCAACCCATGCCTAAGGTAACGGTTGTGGATATGAAAGAAGAAATGTTCTATGGAAATTACTCTGTATTTTCTGTGGCATTAGATACGTTAATCCAGGAAACGCTACAGAAGCGAGAGCAAATGATTCTCTTGCTGAACCGTCGAGGTCATAGCACATTTGTGATGTGTCGTGATTGTGGTAAACCTATCCAATGTCCTCATTGTGATATATCCATGGTATATCATCAAGCTGGGCAGGATTTGCGTTGCCATTACTGTGATCATCATGAAAAAGTGCCTCAAATTTGTCCTCATTGTGGTAGCCGTAAGATTAAATTCTTTGGTACAGGCACACAAAAGGTAGAAGAAGAATTAGCAAAACGCTTTCCACAAGCTAGAATTGCTCGATTAGACCAAGATACGACAACTAAAAAAGGTGAATCACAGCGTATTTTGGAAGCCTTTGGGGCTGGTCAATATGATATTTTATTGGGCACGCAAATGGTGGCAAAAGGGCATGATTTTTCAAATGTTACCGCAGTAGGAATTATTACAGCTGATTCTGTATTGCATATTCCTGTGTATACAGCCTCTGAAAGAACGTTTAATTTGTTAACACAAGCGGCTGGTCGTGCTGGTCGTGGTGATAAACCAGGGAAAGTAGTAGTACAAACGTATAGCCCCGAACATTACGCTATTCAGCACAGTACACACCATGATTATATTAGCTTTTATGAAGAAGAAATTGAGGCTCGAAAAGCCTTGTTGTATCCGCCAATTGGTGAAATGATACAAATTACCTTATTAGATGAAAAGCTTTCAGTAGTACGAACAAGAGCGACAGAATTAGCCAACACTTTGCGCCAGGCTAGTGAAGGTCAGCGCATTGATATACTAGGGCCCTATGAAAATGGCGCCGCAAAGATACGAGATATGTATCGACTTTGTATTATGATTCGTGGAACTGATTTATCAAAAATAAAATCATACATGTATCATTCAGATATATTTACATTGCCCCATATCTATATAGATGTGGATCCAGTATAGGAGGGAATATGGCAGTTTTAGAAGTAATGAAAACAGGTCATCCTGTATTAAAACAAATAGCAGAACCAGTAGAGTTCGTAAATAAAAAGATACGTCAATTATTAGATGATATGGCGGAAACTATGTACAAAACAGATGGTGTAGGTTTAGCGGCACCACAAGTTAATGTATCCAAACGAATCATTGTACTAGATGATGGAAATGGATTAATTGAAGTAATCAATCCAGAAATCGTGAAAAAAGAAGGATCTCAAATTGGCTTAGAAGGCTGTTTAAGTGTACCAGAACTATTTGGTGATGTAGAGCGATATGACAAAATTGAAGTACATGGTATCAATCGAAATAATAAAAAGATTAAAATTAAAGCAGAAGGCTTTTTAGCGCGTATTTTCCAACATGAAATCGATCATTTGAACGGTATTTTATTTGTGGAAAAATTAGTGAATCCTAATGAGATTTTTATCCATAAAAAGGAACAACAATAATGAATCCATTACGTATAGTCTTTATGGGAACCCCAGATATAGC
>CAUUIH010000130.1:0-3418 GCA_963545165.1 uncultured Veillonella sp. | reverse complement strand
AGTATCCTTTAAAATTCACTACCAGTATATATTTGGAGGTATTATGAAAGAAGATTTACAACAATATGCCCGCCTTCTACTACAAGAAGGGGTCAATTTGCAACAAGACCAACTGTTGGTCATCAATGGAGATGTAGAAAACAAAGATTTTGTATATATCGTGGTGGACGAAGCCTATGCATTGGGTGCGAAAGATGTACATATTAATTGGCGCAGTACTATCACAGCCAAGTCGCGTCTTTCCAATGTAAAGGATGAAGTCTTATCTAACCCGTCTCCTTGGATTCAAGATATGTATCACCACATCCTTGATTCCAACGCCTGTATTTTGTCCTTAATCAGTGCCAATCCATTTGCCTATGAAGGTGTACCTTCTGAGAAAATTGCCCTCGCTTCTCGTAGCATGGGTAAGTTAACTAAATTTTACCACGAAGCCATTATGGATTCTACCCTTACTTGGTGTGTGGCCTCCGTAGCGACCCTTACTTGGGCTAACCTACTTGGCTATGAGGGCACCGAAGAAGAAAAAATCAATCGCTTATGGAATACTATCTTTACCTTATGTCGTATGAAACATGTGCCAGAAGAAGAATCCTTCGCCAACCATTTAGAGCGCCTGGCAAATCGTACTAAAACATTGAATGATTTACAGTTAGTATCCTTACATTACACTTGTCCGAATGGTACAGACTTGACATTACAAATGCCAGAAGGGCACTTATGGTTAGGCGGTAAAGAAGCATCTAAGAAAGGGATTATTTTTGATGCCAATATTCCAACAGAAGAAGTCTTTTCCGCCCCTCATTATGCAGGTGCCAACGGTATCGTATACTCTACTAAACCATTGATCTATGATGGAAATCGTATCGAAGACTTCCACATCACATTCAAAGATGGAAAGGTGGTAGACTATGATGCTAAACTAGGACGAGAATATTTAACAAACCTAATCGAGACAGATGAAAACTCTTGCTACCTAGGCGAAGTAGCTCTGGTAGATCATTACTCCCCTATTAGCCAATCCAATATGATTTTCTTTGAAACATTGTACGATGAAAATGCTTCTTGTCACTTAGCATTGGGCGCTGCATATCCAACTTGTTTAGAGAATAGTGATGGATTGTCTCAAGAAGAATTACGTGCTCGTGGGCTGAATACATCCTTAGCTCATACAGACTTTATGATTGGTCATGAGAAAATGAACATCATAGGTACTACAAAAGATGGTAAGGAAGTTCCTATTATGATTGAAGGCCGATTACAGGTATAAAGGAACTCTATCTAACATACAAAAAGAGGTACATTGCATTACGCAATGTGCCTCTTTGTATCGTATCTATTAATTTTTTTACTATATACCAGTCTTTTATTGCATGACTACCCTATTGGTTTCTAACTATTGACCTATTGGACTATAAGATATAGACCTTACAGCAATGTATCCACTGCAATATTCACAAGTACATCGGATGGGCTTTCACAGATGTAATCAGCACCAGCAGATTCTAATTCTTCTACTGAACCATAACCGTAGGATACACCCATAGCTACACAGTTCAATTCTTTGGCTGCTTCCATATCGTACTTACGATCTCCCACCATATACCAACGGGAGATTTTGTATTTTTGCGCTGTGATTGTATCCATATCTTGTAAGGCTTCTTTCAAAATGTCTACTTTATGAACTAAACCAGTTTCCTTATTAGCGCCACGAATCACTTCAAAGTATGGATCTAATTTAAAATGCTTAATAATATCCTTTGCTTGTTCTTCTGGTTTCGCCGTAGCAATCCCCACATAAGCACCTGTCTTACGTAGTGCTTTCAATGCTTCCTCAATTTGAGGATACACAGCATTTTCATACTTACCAATGGAATCATACCGCTCTTTGAAAAAGTTATATGCTTGCTCCACCTCTTCATCTGTCATATGGCAATGTTCTTTAAAAGAATCTGCCAACGGTGGGCCAATAAACAATTGTAATGTATCCTCATCTGGAATGGGATAGTTCATGCTCGTTAATGCATGACGTATGGATTTTAAAATCCCTTCATGAGAATCTGTTAATGTTCCATCTAAATCAAAAATAACACAAATCATAATAACTCCTTTACAACACTATCTTTGCAGAGTATACTATATATAGAAAAGTTTCTATATGCAGGAGGACAGTATGGAAGATAATCAAATTCCTACGGCCATTTTAGATAAATTAACAAAAGTTTGTACTTGCCGTAGTATCACAAGAAAAGCAATTAAAGAAGCCATCTTAGATGGTTGCGATACATTTCCTAAAATTAGAGAGCGTACCAGTGCTGGTACCGGTGCCTGCGGTGGCAAAGGCTGTGGCCCTCGCGTGGTGAAACTATTAAAAGAACACCAAGAAGGACAATGGTAATCAACCAACATAAGAACTATAAGATAGGTGGTACATATCGCCTATCTTTTTTTATAGACATAAAAAAGGCTGCCCGAGAATGTAACCATTCTATAGCAGCCTTCTTTTTATTTCTTCAATGCTTCACGCAATGTATGCCAAGCAAGCACTGCACATTTTACACGAGCAGGCATGTTAGAAATGTTTTGTAAAGCAATCGCATCTTCTAAGGCTTCTAATTCTTCTTCATCTGTCACTTCTTTTTTGATCATTCCTAAGAAAAGGTCCACTAATTGGAACGCTTCTTCTAAGGATTTACCAGTAATGACATCAATCATCATAGATGCCGATGCTTGGCTGATAGCACAGCCAGAACCTGTATAAGCAGCGTCTTTCACAATGCCATCTACCACATTCACTTGTAATGTTAAATCATCACCGCAACTTGGATTATGACCATGCTCACTAGCTGTAAACACATCTAATAGACGCTTATTACGCTTGTCTTGGTTATGCTCCAAAATCAGTTCCGTATACACTTGATCCATTTCCATGGTTTTCTCCTTACTCTGACAAGCCCATGGTTGGTCGAACTGTTTTCAGGGCTTCCAAAAATTGATCTAAATCTTCTTTTTTAGTATAGATATACATACTAATACGGTTGGATGCCGGTACTCCATAATAAGCACCTAGTGGTTGCGCACAATGATGACCAGAACGCAAGCATACCCCATGGCTATCCATGATAGTTGCTACATCATGAGGATGTACATCATCCACAGTGAAAGCAATAACACCATGCTTTTCTTCTGGATTGGCACTACCTAATAAATGAATATGTGGCATAGCCGCTAATTTAGGTAACACATAGCGAACTAATTCCTGTTCATATTCATGGATGGCGTCCATACCAAATTGTTCCAAATACTCAATGGCAGCTTTTAATGTGATAGCACCATGTGCATTTGGTGTACCTGCCTCAAATTTATAAGGTACTTCATTGAAAGTGGTAGTTTGTTCTTTCACATATTCAATCATGTC
>CAUUIH010000129.1:0-3436 GCA_963545165.1 uncultured Veillonella sp. | reverse complement strand
TGAATAGGTATGAATTACATACCACTTCTTATCTGCTTCCATGTAATGGCCCCCTTATCCAACAAAGTGCAACAACGTATTAAAAAGTTGGGCAAAGAGTCCATCAAGCACAGAAATAATCAAAGCGATGAATATGGTCACTAAGAATACTACAATTGTGTAATTGATAAGCTCTTTTTTTGTTGGCCAGACTACTTTTTTTAGTTCAGCTTTCACACCGCGGAAGAATTTTCCAAATCCACCACGCTGCTGCACTGCTGAGTTAGACTTTGCCATTGTTTCACATCCTCAAATCAACAGGTAATGAATGATAAGAATTATTTTGTTTCACGGTGTAATGTATGTTTACCGCAGAATTTGCAATATTTCATCATTTCAATACGATCAGGATTATTTTTCTTATTCTTGTTCGTTTGGTAATTACGTTGTTTGCAATCTGTGCAAGCTAAAGTAATGGCATTACGCATCCGGATACACCTCGCTTTATATTTACTAAATCTGTCTCTTGTACTCGAAAACGCTCGACTACATACTAAAAAACTATATCATACGTAGCAAGCGATGTCAAGAAATTAAGCAACTCAAAAAAGCCAGGCACGTATGCCTGACATGGATAGTATAACAGACAATGGCGCCCTTTGTCTACCCAAAGAACGCCATGTCATATTAGCTTATAGTTAGCTTATATGTCTATATATTATATTTAATATTATATTTACATATTTACTATTACTGCTTCATTTATTACTGTTTCTTTGTGAAAGTTACTTTCACGATTTGCCAGAAGAAGGCCAATGCCCCCAATATCATGATGGTATCGCCAACCATGCGAAGCCAACGCAAATTTTGTAACAATGGTTGTTGCATAAAGTCTTCGCTGCGAGCGAGCCATAAGCCTTGTGTTACACTTGCCCAACTTTGAATCAAGCCAATTGGCAATAGGCTGATAAGAACCATTAACGCAAGGCCCCAGTTCAATGCCCAGAAGCCAAATTTCATCAACTTGTCGTTAAATTCCACTTCAGGTCGAATATAACGAGCGATGAGGAATACAAAGCCTAAGCTTAAGAATCCATATACGCCAAACAACGCCGTATGAGCATGAACAGCTGTCGTATTTAGACCTTGAATGTAGAATAAGGAAACCGGCATATTAATTAAGAAACCGAAGATACCTGCGCCCACCAAGTTCCAGAAGGATACGGCAATGAAGCAGTATACAGGCCATTTTAGTCGATGCATCCAAGGAGCACTATGAAGGCGTGTATAATTTTCAAACGCTTCATAACCTAAGAGTACAAGAGGCACTACTTCCAACGCGGAGAACGATGCCCCTGTGGCCACGATAGTCGATGTAACACCGGTGAAATAAAGATGATGGAATGTACCAGGGATACCACCGATAAGGTAAATAGCACCGGACGAAATCGCTGCTATGGTACCTGCACGATAGGATACAAGACCAAGAGTTACGAAAATAAAGGCCATCAACGTAGTAGAGAATACTTCAAAGAAGCCTTCTACCCAAAGGTGAATAACCCACCAACGCCAGTACTCCATGATTGCCAAATGGCTGTGTTCCCCGTAGAAAAGACCTGGGCCATAGAAAATACCGACCATCACAACAGAGAAAATAAAGGCGGCAATAAGGTTTTTATCCCCTTTATTTTTGAAAGCACCAATGATGCTGCGCACCATGAGCACAAGCCAAAATAGAATGCCAATATATTCAATCCATTGCCATACGCGGCCCAACTCAATAAACTCGTAGCCTTGGTGACCCAAGTAGAAGTTTAGAGACGCCGGAATCTCATGAGCAACACCTAAATATGTACCTGTAAAGGAACCCACTACCAACACAACGAGTGCCCAGAACAAAATATCCACGCCCAATTTTTGGAACTTAGGATCTTTACCGCCATTAATAATCGGCGCCAAGAATAAACCGGCACTCAAGAATGCCATCGCAATCCAGAACAAGGATGCTTGAATATGCCAAGTACGAGCAATAGAATATGGGAAATACTGCGCCAATGGAATGCCATAGAAAGCCTGTCCTTCTACGGTGTAGTGCGCAATGATACCACCCATACCAAGTTGGAGTAAAAATAATGCCAAAATCGTAAATAAATATTTTCCTAAAGACCGTTGAGACGGTGTGAGATGCAATTTGGAAATTGGATCTTCCGCAGGCGGTGTTAATTCATGTTCATCTTGTTTGCGACCGAATGCCCACATCCATACGACAATACCAATACCACAAAGTAAAATAATAACACTCACAACAGACCAAGCTACGCTTTCCGGTGTTGGATTATGATCTAACAATGGCTCGTGAGGCCAATTGTTGGTGTATGTTGCATCTGTACCAGGACGTTGAGTCGATGCCATCCACGTAGTCCAGAAGAAGAATCGTGCCATATCAATACGATCTTTTAATTCTGGCAACGTATTGTCTTTCATCGCAAAATGATCGCGTGTTTCGGACAATTTAGGGTTATCACCATAAAGTTCAATAAAATATTGTCCGGTTAAATTCATCGCTGTAATACGTTCCGGTGAAAGCACAACAGTTCCATCTTCACGAACAGCACTGTTAAAGTACTCTGCTTTAACTGCTTCTTTAACAGCCGCTTTCTGCACATCACCTAACTGTTCATAAAGAACACCAAAAGCTTCTTGAGACTTGATATCAAGCATTACGGACACTTCTTTGTGCAACCAATCAGCTGTCCAGTCCGGGGCTTGATATGCGCCATGACCTAGTACGGTCCCTACAGATTGACCACCTGTAGATTGCCAAGCCGATTGACCATGTAAGATATCATCCTTAGTGAACAAAACCTGTCCATCTTGAGATACATACGCGGTTGGTACCGGTGGCGCTTGATGATATACATCAGTACCCAAATAGCCAAGAATAGAGAATCCAATAATAAGAACTGCTACTACGGCTATCCAATACTTTTTGTATTCGCCCATCACATTACCTCCTTTTCTATAAAAGCACAAAAAGAGAGCCTATGCTCTCCTCATATATAATATACACTAATTTTATAAATAAAGTTGTATCTAAGGTTACAATATATTAAAATTTCTTCTCAATTTGTATCAATAGTATGATTATTCTTTGAAGCCTGAATACAACGTATATGTCACATTACAAAATCATCATTGTTTCAATATATTAGCGATTCAATCCTATACTCTTAATCATCAAAACATACAAAATAAAAGGGACCCAACGGGTCCCTTTTATTGAATCTAAAATTCAATTATATAGCTAATGTATCGATACATTGAGCTATAAACTTGTATTAACCTTCGATTTCTGTTACTACGCCAGCGCCTACTGTATGGCCACCTTCGCGGATCGCGAAGCGAAGACCTTCTTCGATAGCGATTGGAGTAATCAATTCGATTTCCATTGTTACGT
>CAUUIH010000128.1:0-3450 GCA_963545165.1 uncultured Veillonella sp. | reverse complement strand
CTGCTGAAGAAGATGGATTTCCAGGTGATTTATATGTAGAAGCGGTGTTTAGATTGATAGAACAGACCTTAGTAGTAACGTATGTGTACACAACCTCAGAAGATTCCTTTGTGAACTTGACGAATCATGTATATTTTAATTTACATGGAAAAGATGACTTATCGAATCATGTGTTAGAATTAGGAGCTCATCAGTATATGCCATTTGGAGACCATCAAATTCCACAATGGGAACCAGCATCGGTGGAAGGGACTCCCTTCGACTTCAGACAAGGGATGGATTTACAAAAAGCGTTGGACTATTATGCTGATGAATTAAGTCAGTATAAAGGATATGACCATGATTTTGTAACGGCTCCGGTAGAAGGAAGTAGTACAGTAGATTCTGTTGTACCGTTTGCGGTGTTACAAGGTAAGGATGTGACAGCCATATTCCATACAGACGCGCCACACTTTCAGGTGTACACAGGAAATTGGTTAAACGAAGATGGACGAGAACGTCATTATGGCAGTCATGCAGGTATTGCTATTGAACCACAATTTGTGCCGAATGATATCAATATGAATGGTGAAAGTAAGACCGAGGCAGATACAGTCTATGAAAGAACAATCGCCTATTCATTCTATCATCGATAAGCGTATCTACTAGGGAGGAGGGAAGGTTTAAATGAAATCATTTACGTATCATAATCCAACTAAAATTGTATTTGGTAAAGATTGTGTGAACGAATCATTAGCTACTGAATTGAGCGACTACGGAACGCGAGTACTACTTACCTATGGTGGAGGTAGTATTAAAAAGAATGGTGTTTACAATGCCGTAAAAGAGGCCTTACAACAAGCAGGTAAGGAAGTGTTTGAATTAAGTTGCATTATGTCAAATCCACGAACTACGAAAGTACGTGAAGGGATTGCTTTATGCAAAGAACATCATATTGATTTTATCCTAGCCGTTGGTGGTGGTTCTGTTATTGATTGCACCAAATTCATCGCAGGTGGTGCTGCCTTACCAGATACTGTTGACTTTTGGCAAACCTTCTTTTTAGACCATCAGCCTGTGACGGAGGCCTTGCCATTTGGTGTGGTTTTAACGATGGCAGCCACTGGTAGTGAAATGAATAACGGTGGCGTTATTACAGATTGGGAGACACAGAAAAAATTAAGTGGTTATGGACCGGTATTATTTCCACAATTTTCTATGTTAGACCCTACGTATACCTATACGTTGCCGAGAGAACAAGTTGCCTATGGTATCGTAGATATGTTGTCCCATTTATTGGAACAATATGTATCTACTCCAGATGATGATAATGTGACAGATTCTGCTATTGAAGGAATCTTTAAAAATATAGTACGCAATGGACGGAAGTCTATGGAAAATTTAGAAGATTATGAAGCTCGATCTAATATTATGTGGGGAGCTACATTAGCCTTGAATCGTTCCTTGGGATTAGGGAAAGATCAAGATTGGATGACGCATGCCTTAGAACATGCCTTATCAGCCTTTTATGATATTCCTCATGGAGCCGGCTTGGCGATTATGCATCCAGCCTATTTGCGTTGGATTTTGCCTAATGCGACAGCACGGTTAATGCGATTTGCCAAGGAAGTATGGGGCATTGAACAAGGCGCTATGAGTGATGCAGACTATGCATTAGCTGGTATCGAAGCCTTAGAAGCGTATTTCAAAGAAATAGGGGCTCCATCTAGACTAGAAGAAGTGGGAATTCCTAAAGAATCTTTGAAAGATATTGCCAACAGCTGCGTTCGATATGCGACTGCATACAGTGATTTGACTGTAGAGGATGCCTTAGCAATCTATGAAAGTGTTTATAAAAAATAGTGTAACTCACATGTGTGTCACCGTAGGATAGGCTTTTACATTGACATTTATAAGAGAAGTCAGTATAATTATAGCTATTGTTAATAAGAAATTTAAGTAACTTTTTCATAAAGGAGGCAGTGTCATGTGGCACTGTTTTCTGTATATGAGGAATAGAAATGGAGAGACATACATGGCAGAGGTAAAAGAAACCTTACTTACAGCCGAAGGGTTGAAGAAACTAGAAGAAGAATTAAATCATTATAAATCTGTACGTCGTATCGAAGTGGCAGAGCGTATTAAAATTGCTATTTCCTATGGTGATATTTCAGAAAACTCTGAATATGATGATGCGAAAAACGAACAAGCTTTCATCGAAGGACATATCATCGAGTTGGAAAATAAAATTAATACTGCTAAAATCATCGATGAAAATGTAAAAGGCGATAGAGTCACAGTAGGTAGTAAAGTAACTTTGTTAGATGAAGAGTTTAATGAAGAATTGGAATATACTATCGTAGGTTCTTCTGAAGCAGATCCTTTCAATAATCGTATTTCCAATGAGTCCCCTGTGGGCGTTGCGATTTTAGGAAAAGCAAAAGGTGATAAAGTAGAAGTAAACACACCAGATGGTATGGTGAGTTTTAAAATATTAAGCATTCAATAAGGGTAAAGAAGTATAAGGAGGCCCCTCATGAGCGAAGAAAAACATGTGCCGGAACAATTGGATTTAAACGATCAAATGTTGGTACGCCGCGAAAAGTTGGCACAATATGAAGAGGATAATATCTATCCATTTGGACAACGATTTGTTGTTCAACATAAGGCACTCCAAATTAAGGATGAATTCCGTGATTTTGATGGTCAACCAGTGGTGATTGCTGGTCGATTGATGACAATTCGTTCTCATGGTAAAACAGCCTTCGCCAATTTGCGCGATTTATCTGGTGATATTCAAGTATACTTCCGTAAAGACGTTATGGGAGAAGACGATTACAAATATGTAAAAATGCTTGATATGGGCGATATTGTAGGTATTGAGGGCCATGTGTTTAAAACACAAAAAGGCGAAATTACAGTGAAAGTCAACAAATTGACTTTATTGTCTAAATCCCTTCGTCCATTACCAGAAAAATGGCATGGTTTAAAAGATACAGAACTTCGCTATCGCCAACGCTATGTAGATTTAATCGTAAATCCAAGTGTTCGTGATACATTTGTGAAACGTACGAAAATCGTAGCAAAAATTAGAGAGTATTTAAATAGCAAGCAATTCATGGAAGTAGAAACTCCTATGATGCATGCCATTCCAGGTGGTGCGGCAGCACGCCCATTCATTACGCATCACAATGCCTTAGACATTGATATCTATATGCGTATTTCCCCTGAGTTATATTTAAAACGTTTGATCGTAGGCGGTTTAGAGCGAGTATACGAAATCAACCGTTCTTTCCGTAATGAAGGTGTATCCATTCGTCATAATCCAGAATTTACGATGATGGAATCCTACCAAGCCTATGGTAACTTTGAAGATGCCATTGCATTGACAGAAGGTGTTGTTTCTTACTGTGCGAAAGAAGTACTAGGTACAACAAAAATTAACTACCAAGGTATGGATATTGATTTGAC
>CAUUIH010000127.1:0-3474 GCA_963545165.1 uncultured Veillonella sp. | reverse complement strand
TTCATCTAATTTTTATAGTCCTATTCGAAAAAAATCTATAATCTTTTAACAAATTATATATATTTATCTATAAAAATTATATATTTATAAACCACACTTAACAATGCATCAAAATGCACTTCTACTATTTTATCAAAGAGATTAATGGCTATCGTAATAAACTAAGAAAGAGAATTCGAATCATACCAACTATGCATCAATACTGAACCAAACAGTCTATATAATTTACTCATTTGAGCTTTCAAATATAGTTCTATAACCTTCAACTGTAACAGCCACTATTTGTTCAATTTCCTCTGTAGGATCCTCCGTGAAAGTAAAACTTTCATCAGCCTCAAAGGAAGCACTCGTTCCACAGGACGAACTAAGATTCCGTGGTACAGGACGTAGTTCTATATTAGTTACCCCTTCTGGGGCTTCACGCTTGAAGCGAATCGCTCCAAAATGAGAGTAAAAAGTGGCAATATATTTCATAGACACTCAATTCTAGCTATCACTCAATTCTAGCTATCAATAACGAATAAAATAGTAAAATACATTCATACTATATGTTGATCATACCATACATGATCTAAACATTTCCAAGTTAACCATCTGCAGGCTAAGCATTTGAACGTTTTGTATTAAGTACAGCAATAATGAACGCTACCACAAAGCCAACACCTACAGCAATTTCACCATTTAGTGTAGGACCAGCACCAGAGGCAGCTAAGCCGAAATTATGAGCAAATGCTGCGCCAGCCGCAAGGCCAAGCACTGTAACAGCGGAATCAGAATTACCTTCACCAGTCATGATTAATTGACGTAATGGACAGCCCCCAAGCAATACGCTACAGAAACCTGCAAGCGCCATACCTAGGAAGTTCCACAATCCATCTGTATGTGCAATTGGTTGGTTTTCAAAGCCAAGATGGAAATTACCAAAGCTAATATTCACAACGAATACACCAATGAGAACCGCTAAATAACCAAAGATAAGAATGGATTTTTTGAACAAGAATAAATCCCGAAAACCACCAACGGTACAAAGGCGACTAAATTGAGATAAGCCACCTACCACAAGGCCTGCTGCCAATGAAATTAACCAAGGTGCATGCATAGCGCCTGGTCCTTTTTGACTAAAGAAGATAAATGCCGGAGCAGTTACTACTAACACTAATAGCCCAACTTGGATGGCAGGCATCATAGCAGACTCTAACTTACTCAATGCGTAAGTTCGTTGTAAAGAATAGCCTTTTTTCAAGAATATTGTACCGAACCCAATACCACCAGCAAAACCAGCAATACCGAACAACGCATTTAAGTCACCGCCACCAAGTCGCAAAATCATACGAATTGGGCAACCGAGGAACATCAAAGCACCAATCATAACAAAGAAACCAAGAATAAATCGAATAATTGGAGAGGAACCACCTTTACTTTGGTGTTCGCCACGAATCATGGACAATACATAAGCCCCTAAAATAAGACCAATAATTTCTGGGCGAATGTACTGTACCGGTGCAGCACGATGTAGACCAAGAGCACCTACGGTGTCACGAACAAAGCAAGCAATACAGAAGCCCATGTTACCTGGATTTCCAGCTAATACGAGAAAACCTGCAATAGCACCAATTATCAGGCCTGCAATAATTAAATTTCTTTTTTCATGAGACCCACTCATAATAAACTCCTTTCAAACTACAAGAACTAAAACTATATAAGTATGTGCTCCTACCCGATCAAGCACAATACTCATGATATAATAACCATAAATACATCTTGTTATTCATGGAGATTACCTATGAAGTATATCTATTTAGATAATGCGAGCACCACATTTCCCAAAGCTCCAAATGTGGCTAATGCCATGTCAGACTATTTAACGAACTACGGTATCAACATCAACCGTGGCTCCTATGCCCTCGCCTATGATGTAGAGGACATTATCTATACAACAAGACAACGACTAAGCAACGTATTCAACGGCCATGATCCATCACATGTCATCTTTACACAAAATGTGACGATGAGCTTAAACATGGTTATCAAAGGCCTATTGAAATCCGGCGATCACGTACTCGTTAGCACTATGGAGCACAATGCAGTAATGAGACCGCTTACACAACTTCTCGATAATGGCATTACCTTCGATGTTATTCCTTGTGATGTTACAGGCTCTATTGAAATAGATGCCATTGAATCTCTCATCCGCCCAAATACAGTGGCTATTATCATTAACCACGCATCTAATGTATGTGGCACCATACAGCCTATCCAGTCAATCGGTGCTCTCTGCAAGGCCCATAATCTACATTTCATTGTAGACGCGGCACAAACAGCTGGTATCATCCCTATTAATGTGAAAGCATGCCATATCGATGCACTTTGCTTTACGGGTCACAAAGGGTTATTAGGACCACAAGGTATTGGTGGCATTATTTTGACCAAGGAAATAGCCCAAACCTTAACCCCTCTTATCGCTGGTGGCACAGGTAGCTTTTCACATTTAGAAACAATACCTACCCATATGCCCGATGCTTTTGAGGCAGGTACGTTAAATCTTCCTGGCATCATCGGTCTTAACGAAGGCCTCACCTATATTGAATCGGTTGGCATGAAGAATATTCACAACCACGAACTAACTTTAACAAAAACCTTTCTCGAAGGTTTACGCTCAATAACTGGAATTAATATCATCGGTAAGCAAGATATCCAGGATAGAACAGCGGTCGTATCCATCACAATTGATAGCATGGACCCGGCTAGTATTGCTTACGAACTAGAATCTACCTATCATATCATGACACGCGTTGGTCTCCACTGTGCTCCACGAGCACACCAAACACTAGGAACCTATCCAGAAGGAACTGTACGCTTCTCCTTTGGCTATGCCAATACACTTGAAGATGTAGATATGGCATTATCTGCACTACATACAATCCTGAAAAATACTAAATAATAATTCACACCGTTAAGGCTATATACTCTGGTATATAGCCTTTTATGCTTCGCACAAACGACCGATAGCATCGGCTCTACAACGTTTACAGTGCGTCATCTGCGGTACATAGTGACCAATAAATTGACGCATATTATCAATTTCTTCAGAGGTCGGACTACGATGATTTTCAAAGGCCGTATCGTGAACTGGAATCATGGCAATACAATTCATCAAATCAACGCCCCACGCTTCCGCTTGTTTAGCGATATCTGGTACATGGTTCATATTTACATCTGGTACTACTACAGTATTAATCTTAATGATAATATTCTTTTCCTTTAACTTTCGGATACTTTCAGCCTGACGTTCTAATAAGATACGAGCCCCATCAATACCCTTATAGATAGTTCCATCATAGCGAACCATAGAATATACATATTTGGCTATTTCAGGATCGATAGCATTGGCGGTAATCGTAACATGTGTAATGCCTAAGTCAGCGATTTCATCGATATAATCAGGCACTGCTAAGCCATTACTAGATAAACAGA
>CAUUIH010000126.1:0-3476 GCA_963545165.1 uncultured Veillonella sp. | reverse complement strand
TTGTGCTTCATCAAGAATTGCGTCAGCTTTTTGTTCATGCATAGCAGTTACTTCTGCTTTCGCTGCATCATAGTCTTGAGAGTATTCTACATCTTGTGGGAAAGAAGTTAAGAACCAAATAAGGATGGATGCTGCCAAGATGAAAGTACCGGCTTTTTTTAGGTACATCACGGAACGTTCCCACATATGAATACCTACGGAACGAAGTGTTGGCATATGGTATGGAGGCATTTCCATTACGAATGGTTCTGCTGCGCCTTTAAATACGTATGTACGAAGTACTTTTGCAGTCACAACGGCAACTACGATACCCAATACATAAATACCCAAAAGAATAGTTGGTGCATCTTCTGGTGCGAAGAATGCTGCTGCTAGTAATGTATATACTGGCAAACGAGCACTACAACTCATAAATGGAGATACTAAGATCGTAATCATACGGTCTCTTGGGTTATCTAGGATACGAGCACCCATGATGGATGGTACGTTACAACCAAAGCCCAATAACATAGGGATGAAGGATTTACCATGTAAACCTACACCACGCATCACGCGGTCGATAACGAATGCCGCACGAGCCATGTAACCAGTATCTTCTAAGAAAGAAATACATACGAATAATAGAACAATATGAGGGATAAAGCTGATAACTGCCCCTACACCACCGATGATACCATCATTCAGCAAGGATTTTAGTAAACCATCTTCCATATTAGCCCCGATAAAGTTCGTTAATAGTTTGAAAGCGTCTTCCAACCATCCTTTAGGATATTCTGCTACGTTAATAACTAAGTAGAACATTACCCACATGATGCATAAGAAGATAGGAATCCCTAACCAACGATTCGTTAAGATTTTATCGATGTTGTCGGATTTAGAATCTTTATGTTCAGGCACTACTTCTAGGACACTGTTGAATACGTCTACTGCAAAACGGTGACGGTATTCTTGGAACGCGATATCCATGTCAACAGATTTGTTCAATTCTGTGCGCAATGCTTCTGCTTTGCTTAGCACCACACCAGATTTGTCTAATTCTTGTACTTTTTCTAAGATATCTGTATCTTGTTCTAACAATTTAATCGCTACCCAACGATGAGGATAACGGCCTGTATCAAGTTTCGCTACTTCCGCTTCTAATTCTGCGATAGCTGGCTCTAATACATCGCCATAGTTAACGCGAACATTAGGAAGTTTGCGTTCTTTAGATACTTTTACGATACCACGTAGTGCATCTTCTGTACCTTTATTACTGCGGCCGATAGTTTCTACTACTGTGGAACCTGTTAATTCCTCTAATTTTTTAATATTGAACTGTAAACCCATTTCTTTTGCCACGTCTACCATGTTCAAAACAAGTAGCAATGGTTGTTCTAGTTCAATTAATTGTGCTGTTAAGTACAGGTTACGTTCTAAGTTGGACGCATCCACTACATTGGCGATCAATTCTGGATTTTCATTGATGATAACGTTACGAGCCACCAATTCGTCAATGGAACGAGCTGTTAAAGAATACGTACCTGGTAAATCGATGATTTCGATGTCATGACCATCGATTTTTGCATCGCCCACTTTTTTCTCTACTGTAACACCTGCGTAGTTACCTACGTGTTGACGGGATCCCGTCATATTGTTAAAAATACTTGTTTTACCACAGTTAGGGTTACCCGCTAAAGCAACCTCAATCTTGGTATGTGTGTTGTCTGCCATCTTAGCAATTCTCCTTATTGGACTTCAATATCAATCATTTGTGCTTCACTTACGCGCAGTGATAACTCGAAGTTTTTCACTTTGATTTCCACTGGGTCTGCTAGTGGCGCATATTTCATAACACGCACAGCCGTTCCTGGTACAACACCCATGTCTACCAAGCGATGCTTAATGTTACCAGATCCGTTGATAGCTACAACAGTACCAACTTCACCCGGCTTCATTTCGGATAATTTCTTAACCATAGTACACCTCCTACATACAAAATATAACAACCAAACCTATCATACATATAGATTTATATGAATAATATTTATATTATAGCACATTATAAAATATTATCAATAAGGAATCTCATTTTATTTTTGTTATTTTTTAAAATTATAAATCTTTTTTATCAAGTATAATCTATAAAATGCATTATAATATATAGGTATATTTAATATTCTATTTTATCATTATCAATATCATTTTTTAAGTAATAATGATATGTATGTAATATATTTCTCATTCTCTAATTATTCTATTCTCATAATCAAGTTTTTATTACCCCCTATTCTTATTCTTTTTTTGTTTTACTGTATATATGCAAACGACCTTGAAAGAACTTTCACAGCCATTCCCTTATAGAAGTATGATATAATAAAACCATTAAGTCATTTAGAAACGGAGATATACTATGAAATCATTTCAATCCTTAGGCATCGTGCCTGAACTGATACAAGCATTACAAAAGGTAGGTGTTAAAGAACCTACTCCAATCCAAGAAAAATCGATTCCCCTCATCTTTAAAGGACAAGATGTGATTGCTAAAGCTCAAACGGGAACTGGGAAAACGTTGGCATTCTTGTTACCATTATTGCAACGCATCCACGTAGATGTACAGCAGGAGCAAGCACTCATCATCGCCCCTACCCGTGAGCTGATACAACAAATTGCAGAGGAAGCGCGCCATCTGGGTGCCATTCTTGGTGTCGATGTATTACCACTTATCGGTGGTAGAACCATCGAAGGACAATTGCAAAAGCTAGGTCGCCGTCCTCATGTTATCATTGGTACACCTGGTCGTTTGCTAGATCATGTCAATCGTGGTACCTTGCATTTGAACTCCATCCGTCGTGTGGTGTTGGACGAAGCGGACCAAATGCTTCATATGGGATTCTTGCCAGATATCGAAAGGCTCATCAGTGGCACCGACGGTAAACGTCAACTGTTGATGTTCTCCGCTACCATACCAGATAAAATTCGCAACTTAGCAAAAGCGTATATGCAAAAACCTACCTCTGTGACGGTACAAGGGGAAACCATCACCCTTGATACTATCGAACAGAAGGTTTACATGATGGAAGAACAGGACAAAGTGAGCCGTCTTGTAGCGATGCTAGAGGCAGATAATCCATACCTAGCCATCGTATTCTGCAATACGAAGGAAGGAGCCATTAAATTGGCTTACGATTTGGCACGCAAAGGTGTGGACCTTGGTGAAATCCATGGAGATATGACGCAAGGTCGTCGTACACAAGTGTTAAAAGAATTTGCTAAAGGCAATCCACCTATTTTAGTGGCTACCGACATTGCTGCTCGTGGCATTGACATTGAAGGTGTTAGTCATGTGTACAACTTCGACGTGCCTCATGACATGGATTACTACATCCACCGCATCGGTCGTACTGGTCGTGCCGGTTCCACTGGTGTTGCCGTAACCTTTGCGACACCAGCAGAAGAAATTTGGGTGCGCCGCATCGAACGGTCTATTCAAGCTACGT
>CAUUIH010000125.1:0-3529 GCA_963545165.1 uncultured Veillonella sp. | reverse complement strand
AATGCAACCATTTACAATACGTAGCGGGTATTCCTCCGTATCTTCGTGGACCATACGGTACGATGTATGTGCAACGTCCTTGGACAGTACGTCAGTACGCTGGTTTCTCTACAGCGGAAGAATCCAATGCCTTTTACCGTCGTAACTTAGCGGCTGGGCAAAAAGGTTTGTCTATTGCCTTCGACTTGGCCACACACCGTGGTTATGACTCCGATCATCCTCGTGTAGTGGGTGACGTTGGTAAAGCCGGCGTTGCAGTAGACTCGATCTTGGATATGGAAATCTTATTCTCTGGTATTCCATTGGACCAAATGTCTGTATCTATGACAATGAACGGCGCCGTATTACCAGTTATGGCTTTCTATATCTTAGCTGGTGAAGAACAAGGTGTAGATAAATCTGTTATGGCAGGTACTATCCAAAATGATATTTTAAAAGAGTTCATGGTGCGTAATACTTATATTTATCCACCAGCAGCATCTATGCGTATCATCGGTGATATCTTTGCCTACACATCCAAATACATGCCTAAATTTAACAGTATTTCCATTTCTGGCTACCATATGCAAGAAGCGGGTGCCACAGCAGATATTGAATTAGGTTACACATTGGCTGACGGTTTAGAATACTTGCGTACTGGTGTGGCAGCGGGTCTTACGGTTGACCAATTCGCACCGCGCTTATCTTTCTTCTGGGCCATGGGTAAAAACTACTTCATGGAAATCGCTAAAATGCGTGCAGGTCGTATGTTATGGGCTAAAATTGTTAAATCTTTTGGTCCAAAAAATGTTAAATCTATGGCATTGCGTACTCACTCCCAAACATCTGGTTGGTCTTTAACAGAACAAGATCCATTCAATAACATCACTCGTACATGTATCGAAGCGATGGCAGCAGCCTTGGGTCATACGCAATCCTTGCATACGAACGCTCTTGACGAAGCGATTGCGTTGCCTACGGACTTCTCAGCTCGTATTGCTCGTAATACGCAATTGTATATCCAAGATGAAACTAATGTATGTAAAGTTATCGACCCATGGGGCGGTTCTTACTACGTAGAATTCTTGACAAATCAATTGATCCGTAAAGCATGGGCTCATATCCAAGAGGTTGAAGCCTTGGGTGGTATGTCTAAAGCGATTGATACAGGGCTTCCAAAAATGCGTATCGAAGAAGCGGCAGCTCGTCGCCAAGCGCACATTGACTCTGGCAGTGAAAAAATCGTCGGCGTTAACTACTTGCGTCTTGATAAAGAAGATCCATTAGATATCTTAGAAGTTGATAATACAGCTGTGCGTTTGGCACAGATTGAACGATTGAAAACATTGCGTGCTAATCGTGATAATGACAAAGTACGTAGTTGTTTGGATGCCATAACAAAAGCGATGGAAACAGGAGAAGGAAACTTGCTTGAATTAGCCGTAGAAGCAGCGCGTGCTCGTGCATCTAAAGGTGAAATCTCTGATGCAGTAGAAAAAGTATGTGGCCGTCATAAAGCGATTATTCGCTCTATTTCTGGTGTATACAGCAGCGAATTTAGCGATGATGATGTCATCACAGAAGTACGTAGCATGACTGAAAAATTTGAAGAGAAACATGGTCGCCGTCCTCGTATTTTCGTAGCGAAAATGGGTCAAGATGGTCACGACCGCGGAGCTAAGGTAATTTCTACAGCCTTTGCAGATATGGGCTATGACGTAGATATCGGACCTTTATTCCAAACTCCAGAAGAAGCAGCAAAAGATGCCGTAGATAATGACGTACATATTGTAGGCATGAGTTCCTTGGCAGCAGGTCATAAAACATTGATGCCTCAATTGTGTGAAGAACTTAAAAAATTAGGCCGTGAAGATATTATGGTTGTTATCGGTGGGGTTATCCCAGCTCAAGATTATGATTATCTCTATGAGCATGGTGCAGCAGCTATCTTTGGACCAGGTACAATCATTCCAGTATGTGCTAAAAAAGTTCTCGAATTATTAGAAGAACGCTTAGAAGAGGAAGAATAATCGGTCATATTCGAATCGGTGAAAGGAGGGTGTCTTATGAGTGATGATACCTATAAGCCTTCTTGGGTTCCTGAGGAGAAAGATGATAAATTTGCATGCCGTGTTATGCGCGGTGTAGATGGCGGACATGATGGGATGGACGAACATACCCATGCGCCACAAAAACCGGTAGCCCCTAAGGTAGTAAAACGGAAAAAATTGACTGTTGATGATTACGTGGAGGGGGTACTGGCTGGCAATCGGATGATTTTATCCCGTGCCATTACCTTAATTGAAAGTAACGCAGCAGCCCATTTCGACATGGCGCAACAAGTGATTCAACGTTTGTTACCTTACACAGGCAAATCCACCCGTGTGGGCATTACAGGGGTGCCTGGGGCGGGTAAATCTACCTTAATTGAAGCACTAGGAACAAAACTATGTCAAAATGGTCACAAAGTAGCGGTTCTTGCGGTGGATCCATCGAGTACAGTCACAGGTGGCTCTATTCTAGGGGATAAAACTCGGATGGAGCAACTTTCACGGGAACCGAATGCATTCATTCGTCCCTCCCCATCAGGCGGTACTTTGGGGGGCTTGACTCGTAAAAGTAGAGAAACCTTGCTATTATGTGAAGCCGCTGGGTATGATACAATTCTCGTAGAAACCGTAGGGGTAGGTCAAAGTGAAACGACAGTGCGTTCCATGGTCGATTTCTTCTTACTTGTTGTATTGACGGGTGCTGGCGACGAATTGCAAGGCATGAAAAAAGGTGTTATGGAATTAGCAGATGCCATCGTCGTGAATAAGGCTGATGGTGATAACTTGCAAAGGGCGAAAGTGACGCGCCAAGAATACGAACGTATTTTATGGTTCATTCGTGATGCCACAGAACAGTGGACAACTCATGCGTACACATGCTCTGCCTACACTGGTGATGGAATCATGGAATTGTGGCAAGGTGTTATTGCAAAATTCATGGAACAATGTCAAGGTAACGGAGTGTTACAAGCACGTCGCCGTGACCAAACTCTATCATGGGTATACTCCATGGTGGAAGAACATTTACAAAACTTGTTCTATCGAGCTCCAGAGATTGTATCTTGTCGTGGTAGCATTGAAGATGCTGTTATCGAGGGACGATTGACACCGACCTTGGCAGTACAACAATTTATTAATACTTTCACGCAAACAGCTTTGGGGGAACAAGCAAAGAATATCTCGTTATTTGAACTGAAATAAACTGGAAGCAGGAGGGGAAACCCTCCTGTTTTATGTTACTAAGGGCGAAATCCTAGTAGTTTTTTGGGTATATGGATTTTGAAAGATATAAAATGAAAAATATATGATAAAAATCTATATATGTGATAAAAATAACATAAAAATGATATAAATGTGTATTCTAAATGGATGTGTAAAATTTTGTTAGAACTTAAAAGAATAGAAAGATAAATGGCATAGACATTTCTTTTCACAAGCCTGAATATTTGTTATAATATGACGGAAAGTTAATGAATACATAACTAGTATTGTTTACACTA
>CAUUIH010000124.1:0-3542 GCA_963545165.1 uncultured Veillonella sp. | reverse complement strand
AAGCCACAAATAAGCAATGATGAAATTATTTTGAATTACATCAGGCGTCATGGCCCTGTATCAAAGGCTTTGATCGCAAGACAAACCAAAATAACGCCTCCCACAGTGACTAATATTTGTACGAATTTAATTCGGAAAGGTTTGGTCTATGAAGATCGCCAAGAACGGTCTGCATTGGGACGCCCATCCATGTTATTGGACTTTAATCATGATATTGAAACCTATCTTATCGTCCATGTAAGAACGCATACCATTGTGTTTTATGTGACGACGGTAGGACGGCAAATTTTACATCAAAGAGAAACATCCATTATCGGTTGTACGTCTGATGAAATTATGCAACATATGTATCGTGGCATGCAGGATATCTTCAAAGAAGACTATAAGATTAAAAGTATAGGCCTCGTGTTGCGTGGTCCTGTAGATTCGAGTAAAGGAATTTCCATTTATTCTCCTAATGGGAAATGGAATAATATCCCTTTCAAATATATCTTAGAAGAACGATTCCATGTGCCCGTATATGTAGAAAATGATGTCCGTTGTTTATCGACGGGTGAATATTACTATGGTAGTGGTAAAGAAATGGATAACCTTATTGTCCTTAAATTTAGTTATGGACTTGGTATATCATTGATTTATCACGGTGAACTCTATCGCGGTTTTAATGATAGTGCTGGTGAAATTGGATATGGTGTGATTCGACTGGATGAAGAGGGGAATGAAGTACGCTTGGAAGACATTGCTTCGGAAACATCAATCCATACGTATGTGATGGAACAAATGGAAAAAGGCCGATACACGTCGGTACAAGATAATCCATTGGTTGTAAGCAAAGCATTTCGTGTAGAGCCTATTTATGAGGCCGCAGTAGAAGGCGATGAAGTGTGTTTAGAGGCGCTTTCACGAGTAGGGCATTATTTAGGTATTGCTTTAGCCAATATAGCGAACTTATTTAATCCAGAACGGATTATTTTAAGTAGCGCTATGGGTAACGCAGTGGGAGTAATGGACCCTATTCTTCGAGGTGTGTTAGAACGCAATTCATACAAAGCACATACGATCAATCTAGAATATTCTGGCAATGGTTCCTATTATACATTGCTAGGAATGATTGATATTGTCAGTGCGAAACGAGCTGAAGAAGCTTGGTTACGGTAGGTACCACGACTAGAAAGACTAGTCTTATAGGTATATAGGATATCTAAAAGGAGGATATTATTATGAAACGATCTTGGAAAGCAGCGTTGCTTGCATCAGCAGCAGTAGGTGCACTTGTGTTAGGTGGTTGCGGAAGCGATCAAGGAGCAAGCGGTGACAAACCTCAAATCGGGGTTGCTATTTACAAATTTGATGACACTTTCATGAGTGGCGTTCGTGCAGAAATTGACAAAGCCGCTAAAGACAAAGCGAAAGTGGATATCGTAGATAGCCAAAACTCTCAACCAACACAAAATGAAAAGATTGACTTATTCATCAATAAGAAATACAAAGCAATCGGCGTTAACGTAGTAGACCGCACAGCAGCAGGCGTTATCATTGATAAAGCAAAAGCAGCGAACATTCCATTGGTATTCTTGAACCGTGAACCATTGAAAGAAGATATGGCGAAATGGGATAAAGTATACTATGTAGGCGCGAAAGCTGAACAAAGTGGTGAAATGCAAGGTAAAATCTTAGCAGATTACTTCAAAAAACACCCTGAAGCATACCATAGCAATGATGGTGTTATCCACTATGTTATGATTACTGGCGAACCAGGTCACCAAGATGCTGTACTTCGTACACAATACTCTGTAGAATCCCTTAAAAAAGAAGGTATGAAAGTAGAAGAGTTAGCTAGCGATACAGGTATGTGGGACCGCGTTAAAGGTCAAGAAAAAATGGCAGCTTTCTTGAGCCGTTATGGCGATAAAATCGATGCTGTTATCTGTAACAATGACGACATGGCATTAGGTGCTATTGAAGCGTTGAAAGCAGCAGGCTACTTCACAAATGGCAAATACATTCCAGTAGTAGGTGTTGATGCTACAACTCCAGCAGTACAAGCGTTGAAAGACGGCACTTTATTGGGCACAGTATTAAACAATGCTAAAAAACAAGGTCAAGCTGTATTCAATCTTTCCTATGTGTTAGCTAAAGGCGAAACACCTAACAAAGATAATGTAGGTTTTGAAATTGTTGATGGTAAATATATTTGGGTACCTTACGAAATCGTAACAAAAGAAAATGCGGATAAGATTTTAGGTGACAAATAAGAAAATGCAGTAAGGGGGCATTTGCCCCCTTTATTATCTGATTAGTAGGAGGAAAATGTATGGGCGAGTACATATTAGAAATGCGCCAAATTACGAAGGAATTTCCTGGCGTAAAGGCCTTGGATAATGTCACTTTCAAAGTCCGACCAGGCACCGTACATGCTCTAATGGGAGAGAATGGCGCGGGAAAGTCTACTCTTATGAAATGCCTGTTCGGTATTTATAAGCCTGATCAAGGGGACGTGGTCATTGATGGCGATGTAGTAGAAATGACAGATTCCCGAAAAGCTCTTGGAATGGGAATTTCCATGATTCACCAAGAGTTATACCCTGTATTACAGCGTAATGTTATGGAAAATCTATGGTTAGGTCGATTCCCAACCAAAAAAATTGGTCCCTTTACATTTGTGGATCATAAAAAAATGAAAGAAGATACACTAGCTTTGTTTAATGAAATCGATGTAGATATCGACCCAGAACAATTAGCTGGTGATTTATCTGTTTCTAAGCTACAAAATATTGAGATTGCAAAAGCAGTATCTCACCAATCTAGAATTATTGTTATGGATGAACCTACCTCTTCCTTAACGAGTGATGAAGTAGAGCATCTTTTCAAAATCATTAACTCCTTACGTAAAAAAGGGGTTGCAATTATCTATATTTCTCATAAAATGGAAGAAATCCTACGCATATCTGATGAAGTAACGATTATGCGTGATGGTCAATATATAGGAACTTGGCATGCTGATGAATTAACTACAGATCTTATCATTCAACGAATGGTAGGTCGTGAAATGACACAGTTATTCCCTGAAAAAACAAATACTCCAAGTGAAGAAGTATTACGAGTAGAAAACCTAACATCCATTAACCCACATTCTTTTAAAGATGTAAGCTTCTCTTTGAAAAAGGGCGAAGTTTTAGGAATTGGTGGTCTTGTAGGGGCGCAACGGACGGAAGTAGTTGAGGCTTTATTTGGACTTCGCGGCATTGAATCGGGTAAAATTTATTTACATGATAAAGAAGTTCGCATACGTCATCCTCGGGATGCGAAAAAATTAGGTATGGCACTACTTACGGAGGAACGCCGTGCTACAGGAATTTTCCCAATGCTCACCATTGTAGATAATACAACGATGGCAGCACTACCAAAATATGAAAACAAATTTAAACTATTAAATGACACTAGACGGCTAGACGATACAAAAGAAGGTGTAGCTTCCTTGCGAGTAAAAACACCATCTACAGAAACAAAAATTCAAAGTCTTTCTGGTGGTAACCAACAAA
>CAUUIH010000123.1:0-3613 GCA_963545165.1 uncultured Veillonella sp. | reverse complement strand
GTTTTTCCAGTGGTGGAATGACCTGGGAGGAATAAATGGAACGTATTCGCTTAGTTCACGGTAATGGCGGTAAATTTAGTCATGAACTGGTGGACCAATATATTGTGAAATATTTTTCAAATCCGATATTAAATGAATTACATGATGGTGCTGTATTTCCTGTTACTAATGGGCGCATGGCGATGAGTACAGATTCCTATGTGGTAACACCGCATATCTTTCCTGGTGGCAATATCGGCAAGTTAGCCGTATGCGGTACGGTGAATGACTTAGCCATGATGGGCGCTATCCCTCAATATTTGTCTTGTGGGCTTATTTTAGAAGAGGGGTTGCCTATTTCAACGTTGGAAACGGTTTTACAAACAATGTCGGACATGGCACAGCTATCTGGTGTTTCTATCGTTACAGGAGACACGAAAGTGGTGGAAAAAGGTTCTGTTGATGGAATCTATATTAATACGGCTGGTGTAGGTGTTGTACCAGACTATGTACAGTTAGGCACTTCCTATATTGAAAGTGGCATGAAAGTGATCATCTCAGGTACCTTAGGTGACCACGCTATCGCTGTCATGGGCACACGATATGGACTTGATTTACCTGATACAATTCAGACGGATTGTGCACCTTTACATGCTATGTCTCAGGCCTTGTTGAAAACATTTGGAAAGGATATCGCGTTCTTTAGAGATCCTACACGTGGGGGACTGGCTACTACATTGCAAGAAATTGCTAACTCTGCGCAAAAGGGGATTCGTTTACAAGAATCGGCTATCCCTGTTCGTGAGGAAGTACAAGCTGTATGCCAAGTGTTAGGATACGATCCATTGTACTTAGCGAATGAAGGTAAAATGATTGCCATTGTAAGCGCCGATGTGGCGGATGATGTAGTGCAGATGATGCAAACTTTCACAGAAGGTCGTGATGCGGTAATCATCGGCGATGTGGTGAATGGCAATGCGGGCAAAGTAGGGTTGCAAACGGCGGTAGGCGGAATTCGCCTCTTAGATATGCTTGGAGAAGACCAGGTGCCACGAATTTGCTAAAAAATTGTAATATTTCATGAAAAAATCATGGACATCTCGTATACTTTGTATAGAATAAAAATTTATTTTTTGATACAATGTAAAGGAAAAGGAGGATATTACGATGAAAAAACAAATCGTAGCTGCTATGGTAGCATTCTCAGTGGCCACTGTAGGTGTTGTTGGAGTTCAACAAGCACAGGCATTTAATTTAGGCAGTTTAGTAGGAGGCGTATTGAAAGTAGGCGGCGTAGGCTTTCTAGTGGATAAATACGGTGACTCCATTAATAACTTCTTGAATACCCTATTAAAGCAAAATAATTTGAGCACTACCTATTCAACAAAAGTAGTTCCTATTGTGAGTCTTGGTAAAGGCGCCCACATTGGTGCGGCACAGGTAACAGGGCCTAGCAGTGAAGTGGAACGTGTTGAGGCAGTAGCGCAAATAGAGGCTAGTTTTAATTCCGTAGCTCGCGTAAAAGGACTAGTCCCGATTGATAGCACCAACCCAACGAAGGCTAATCGCATTCAAGGAGTTGGCGTATCAGCGATTATAGATTTGAAGATTTAATGGATTAGCACGGGCTTGCCCGTGCTATCTATGTGTTAGTAGAGATGAGGAGATACTATGAAACGTTCTGCTGTATTGGGAGCCGTATTCGCTCTTTTAACAACTAGTGTATGGGCTGCACCAGACACTGTTTTAGAAAAAACAGAAGCCTTAGAAAGTACTGTGTATGGTAAAGTGCAAGTAGGGGCATTGACAGATCGCGTGCATCAATTGCAAGATACTATTTTGGGTACTAAACAACAAGGCAGCATTACTGGACAAGTGGAATCCTTGTACAAGTCTGTGGAAGGGCAAAGCGCAAAGGTAACATTGCATCAAGAAGTAAATGCTTTGGAATGGATGTATTTTGATGAAGTTCATAGTGGATCTCTTGTAGAACGCATTGGGGAAATGGAACGCAGTGTGAATGGATTAGAAGCAAAAGGTTCCTTACAAAGTCGTGTACAAAAACTAAAACAATCTATTTTTGGCACACAAGTAGCATTGCGAACAAAGCAAGGAACTATTGGGGCTGATCAGGTATTTACATTAGAATTAACAGAACCTGTGACCTCTCAAAAAAATGTAAAAGATGATGTGGTTCACGTGAAAGTAGCAGAAGATGTTATGGATGGAGAAACCTTGTTGATTCCTAAAGGAACGGTAGGGACTGGTCATATTACAGAAATTACAAAAGCTCGTTCTTTTGGTCGTAATGCTAAATTAAACATTGTATTTGACCAATTACAAGGTATTGATGGCACAATGTTTACCGCTATTCAAGGGGAAGAAGCAAAGGCTAAAACAAAAGGCGAATTAAAAGCTGCTGGTGCCTCTGTAGCAGGAGCGGTATTATTGGGACCAGTAGGCCTTGTGGGTGGTTTCTTTGTGAAAGGAAAATCTATTGATTTACCAGTAGGAACCCTTGTATATGTACAACCTGAATCTTCTGTTACTATTTCTGGCGTGGAAGTGCATGGTGTAGATACTGGAATTGCGGCTAAAGCTTCGGTGGAACCAGCAGTAGCAACAAAAACAGCAGAACCTGCAGTAGCGCCGAAAGCAGCAGAACCAGTGGCTACACAAGTACCAGCTGTAAAAGCAAAAGCGGAACCAGTACAAGTAGTACCAGATGATTCTTTAACAGAAAAACCAGTGATCATTGTAAAACGTGAGAAAGACTAGGAGATGAGCATGAAACGATATTCTGTAACAGCCGCTGCTATTTTGACGGCATTGGCATGTACACAAGGTCATGCCCAAACAGTAGATGCTACGACTCCAGTATTTGAAACGACTCCTAAGGTTGCGGATATTCAATATGTACAACCTTTAAAGGTTTCCAATGTATCTACAGATACGCAGTATACACCGAATTTACAGGTAAAACCGGTATCTCATAAAGAAAAACAAACAGTTGAGAAACCAGCAGTGCCAGTTCGTATTGATGCGGATAAAATGTATTATAACGATACTACTGGTCGTGTATGGGCTAATGGTACTGTAGAAGTAGAACGTGGTAATCAACAACTATTGTCACAAAAAATAGAAGGTAATACGAAGACACAACAATATGAAAGTGCCTCAGACTATCGCTTTTTAGAAGATAAAGGGAACACAAAGGACCTAACAGGGTCTCATATTACTTATAATGCCACTACTGGTGAAGCTCATACGAAGGATGTATTTGGCTATGCGGATCCGTATTGGGTAAAAGCGGAAGTAGGGGACTTTGATGGTAAAACAGGGCGTATTGAAAAAGGTTGGTTAACAACGAAACATGCCATTGCTTTCAAAGGGTCTCCTGACTATCGTGTAGAAGGGGATTATATAGAAGTATTCCCTGGCGATAAAGCCGTCATTCATAATGCAAGCTTTTATATTAAAAATAAACGAATTATGTCTGTAAAGAAATATACTGTCTCCTTGCGCCAAGATAAACAAGGACAAGTGAGCGTATTCTCCTTTGTACCAAGACCGAAATATAATTCTTCTGATGGATTGAGTTTAAATGGTAAAATTGACTATCCTGTATCTAAGC
>CAUUIH010000122.1:0-3626 GCA_963545165.1 uncultured Veillonella sp. | reverse complement strand
ATTGGTGTCGTAATATAATACGGTTTCTTAGTCATCTGTTCTCTCCTTACTATACAATTCAATTTCATTATATATATCGCGCCGTGAAAGGCCGCGTTCTTTTGCAATTTGACGAGCTGCCTCTTTTTTCGGCACTCCCGTTTCAATTAAAGCAAGGGCTGCTTCTAATGGTGAAAGTACAACTTCTTCTATCATTGATTCGTCTGTCACCGTTTCACTGCCACCTACTAAGAGGACAAATTCCCCTTTTTCTACGATTTGACTAAAATCATTTCGTAACTCTAGCAAGGTGGTTCGTGTGAAAGTTTCAAATTTTTTTGTCAGTTCACGACCTACTGTAATAGGGCGATTTCCTAACCCTTCCAGTAAACTTTGGATAGTATCTTCTATACGATGAGGTGCTTCATAGAAAATGAGGGTCCCTTCATAGGTAGCAATCCGGGATAAGACCTCTTTTATATGTTGCTTTCGTTTCGGCAAAAAACCTATGAAGTGAAATTCCTTCGTATTTTGCCCCGATGCGATAAGCGCCGTTAAGCCTGCGTTCGCCCCTGGCAAAGGAACAATAGGGATTCCCACTTCGACGGCTTCTTTCACCAAATCTTCACCGGGATCGGAAATAGCAGGCATCCCCGCATCACTCACAAGCCCTACAGATTGCCCTTCTAATAAACGTCCAATCAGCTCTGGACCTTTGTCCGCCTTATTATGCTCATGATAGGAAATCATCGGCTTTACAATATTAAAATGTTGTAATAAAACACCCGTATGACGTGTATCTTCCGCCGCGACTACATCTACTTCTTGCAATGTGCGCACAGCCCGATAGGTCATATCTTCTAAGTTCCCAATGGGTGTGGGAATTAAAAATAATGTCCCTTTATGGCTACTCATAATATGCTTGTACCTCATCTGAATAGGAACCATCTAGTTCATAGATATATAAAGGTGGTTCCACCATCATGCCTAGTTTTCCACCATATTTTAATTCTAGCAATACTAGTTTGCTCACTTTATCTTGATTACCATGGACAAAGCGCATTCGTTTTACCCTAAATTGTGTTTCTTCTATAGCACTCAATAAGGATTCTAATCGTGGGGTTGAATAAATCATCCACAGTGTACCGCCAAACTTTAAAAATCGTTGAGCTTGTAGCAGTCTATCTTTCATGGAGTATTGTTGTTCATGCAAGGCTAATGCTACGTTTTCCACCGTTGAAAGTAAGCCACTATGGGCTTCAAAATAAGGCGGATTCATGTAGATACCATCAAATTGACCATAGTAAACTTTTCCAGCATCGCTCATGTAATCTAGCTCTATCATAGAGACAGCATCTGCAATATCATTATGAATACAACTTTTCTGAGCTAATGTAATCACATGAGAATTACAGTCTACCCCAACCACATGACGAGCTCCACGATGATACAACACATGGGGAATCACCCCTGTGCCTGTACCTAATTCTAAATAGTGCTTATTGGATTTTGCCTCTCCAAAATGAGCGAGCAGGATAGCATCAATGGAAAACTTAAACTCTCTTTCATCCTGAAATAACTGAAATCCACTGACCAACAATTCTGTGATGGTAATATTACTCTTCATCCGGTAATGCCACTTCCGACCAATGTAAGTCGATAGTTCGTCCCGCTTCTAATTGTACTTTTACTGTCTTTTTCATGGTATTGATTTTTAAGACTTTTCCTAGACCTTCATCGGTGACTACTTCTTTACCAATACCAGGTGGCTCTGCTACAGGCGTTGGTTGTTTTGCTTTTTGTGAGTACAAGTCTCCCCCTTTTAGGTAGGAGTCATTTTCATAGTTCAAACAACACATCAAGCGACCGCAAATACCAGAAATTTTTGTTGGATTTAAGCTCAAGTTTTGATCTTTCGCCATACGAATAGATACAGATGCAAAATCGCCTAGAAACGTAGCACAACATAATGGACGACCACAGGCACCAATTCCATTTAATACTTTTGCCTCATCACGAACCCCTACTTGTCGCAGTTCAATGCGCGTACGGAATACATTGGCTAAGTCTTTTACAAGTTCACGGAAATCGATACGACCTTCTGCGGTAAAGAAAAAGACTATTTTATTCATATCAAATGTGTATTCCACATTGATTAATTTCATTGGTAAGCCACGATAAGCAATTTTCTCTAGTCCAATTTCAAAAGCTTTTTCTTCACGCTCTCTATTTTTCTCTACTTGTTTATAATCTTTTGGCGTTGCTTTACGCGTCACTTCTTTCAGCGGTTGCACCACGCTATCTTTTGATACTTTACGTGGACCAATTACGACTTCCCCAAATTCCAAACCACGAGAGGTTTCTACTATCACTCCATCTCCTGTCGTAAGGGTTACAAACCCTGGGCTAAAGTAGTAGATTTTGCCAGCTTTTTTAAAGCGTACTCCTACTATAGTAACCACTATATATCCTCCTTCACAGCCTCCCTTAAGGCTAATATAACTCCATCTATGACAAGGCCTAAGCGCACATTAAGGCGCAGTGCCTGTTCTGCTTCTAATGTAATGGGTACAATTCGTTGCAAAGATTTAGATGACCATCGTTGTAAAATCATTTGCATGCGGAATCGATACTCACTCAGTATCATCTTTTCACTCTCTGTACCATATCGCAAGGCTAACATATCTCTGGCTAATACACGTAACCAGCTCAATATATCAAGTACTACTTCTTTTGAAAGTCCTTCAAAGGACAGAGATAAGGTTGTAAAAAAATGATTTCTTTCTACTACGCATTCTAGTACTTCCATGGCCTTTTCTAAGCTTTCAATACCACCAGCCTGCGCCCACTGGCGAGCTAATGTGGGATTTCCACGAGCACTGCGTACAGCACGTCGAATATCTCCTGTATACCCTTCTTTAGTTAGGGCTTGCACCAATTCCTCTTCAGGCACTGGTTGCATCCCAATGAGCATACACCGTGACACGATGGTAGGTAGAACATTGTCAATATTGGTAGTGACAATGATAAAATACATATTCCGTGGTGGTTCTTCAATCGTTTTCAGCATCGCATTCGCTAAGACCGTATTGGCCGTCTGAAAACCTTCTACGATAACCACCCGTGGTGTATCACTAGATACATTGATATACTTTTCTAATAAGGTATACCATTGTTCTACACTGAGCTGTGTTTTCATAGGGCGAATCCAAAAGGCTTGTCCTTGATCAATATAGATAGGCAACCCTTTCTCTTTAACTGCGCTCTCGCTTTCACCAGACTCAATGCGTTGTTGCTCTATAGCAGACAAAAAGGTTCGTCCCTCATCGGGAGAGAAAATCTGACGTCCCACCAACAAGGACCCAATGGCTATGGCCATAGAGGTTGATTCTAAACCTGTTTCTCCGTAGAGAAGTAAACTATGGGGTAAAGCAGAATCATGGATTAATGTAGTAATTTGTTCTTTCACCTGGTGCTGACCAAGTACAGTTTCAAAAAATGACATACACCCTCCTTTACCTCATAAGACTACCCTTTATTATAGCATGTTATAGCAATAAATACACGGACAAAAGAAGAAACACCACATGGTTTATGAACGACATATGATATTGTCATAGTATAAACATAAATGAATTTGTCAAAGC
>CAUUIH010000121.1:0-3680 GCA_963545165.1 uncultured Veillonella sp. | reverse complement strand
TAATCGAGGCGGTACGAGTGCCACCATCAGCTTGTAGTACATCACAGTCTACCGTGATAGACACTTCCCCTAGGGCTTCTAAGTCTACCACAGCTCGCAAGGCACGCCCAATCAGACGTTGGATTTCCACCGTGCGCCCTGTCTGTTTACCTTTCGCTGCCTCTCTAGGTACACGAGTATGTGTAGCTCGTGGTAACAGGGAGTATTCCGCTGTCACCCAGCCTGTACCAGTACCTTTCAAAAAGCGGGGAACACGATCCTCAACGCTAGCCGTACAAAGCACTTTTGTATTACCACATTCAATTAGTACAGAGCCCTCTGCATAGGCTGTGTAATGCCTAGTGATCTTCACAGGACGTATATCTTTTAAACTACGACCATCCATTCGCATCGTCATTCCTCATTTCCCTCTAAAATCGGATTATACATACCTCTTATTATACACAATCTCATGGCGGATTGGCAATTTATGTTCGCCTTTGTCTGAGGATATATCACCCTTGGTAAGTAGGCTATATTTTTCTCTACTTGTCAGTCAGAATGCGGCATGCTTCCTCACAAACTGCATTTCATGATGTTTGCTGCGGAAGCATACCGCATTCTTCTTAACCTATATCTTAATTTAGCAAAACTAGCCTACTTACTTGTATCAACTAACCTTATCCCCATTAGTCAAAGGCAAACATATACTCCTATATCCGTCTACACGATTATGTATAATCATTGGTCTGCGAGGGGATCCTCACGGGGATGATTGTGTTTATCTGCGACCAAATTAGTATAAGCTATTAAGTATATTTGCGCACAAGAATGCGGTGCACCCCCTCTCAAACTGCACTTCGTAATGTTTGTTCGGAGGTACACCGCATTCTGCTTGGCATTAAGTGTGAATTTGTCGTAAGCGCCTACTCCCATAACCACGGCTATGGACAAAGGGGCAATATCTCTTGCCCGTCTAGTACTAGGTGATTGTGCATAATAATCGGCATGCACGGGGGATCCTCACGGGGCCCAGGGTATGTGTTCTCCTCATTGGCAAATGAATACGTGGGTAGACCATGTATAGAGTATGTCATATCCTCAGTGGCAAATGAATAAAGGTATATACCAAGTATAGTGCATGTCATATTCTAAGTGACAAGTAGACAAATGCGACATACTAAATACAAACTTTATCGCAACGTTTGTACTTTTGTATGTCGCATTTTATATCTTTTGAATATTAAACCCTTAACATCGAGTTTAGGAACGCTTGTGTTCTTGGGTTTTGTGGGTTTCCGAAAACCTCTTCTGGTGTTCCTTCTTCTTGGATTTTGCCATCCGCCATAAAGATGACCCGATCTGCTACTTCACGGGCGAATGCCATTTCGTGGGTTACGATGATCATGGTCATGTCTTCTTCTGCTAGTTCTTTGATGGTTCGCAATACTTCGCTGGTGAACTCTGGGTCCAAGGCAGAGGTAGGTTCATCGAAGAGCATGATTTCTGGTTTCATTGCCAATGCCCTGGCGATGGCTACCCGTTGTTTTTGTCCACCCGACAAGGTGCTAGGGTATACGTCTCGTTTATCCCAAAGACCTACTTTTTCTAGCAAGGACTGAGCAATAGGAAGAATATCTGCGTCTTTCATTCCTTTCACCATGCGAGGAGCCACCATGATGTTTTCTAGGACTGTCATGTGTGGAAATAGGTTGAACGATTGGAATACCATCCCCATTTTTAACAAGATTTGTTGCTGTTCTTCTTTTCCTGCATATACTGCCTCCGATGCGCCAGCCGGTGTGTCCACCAAGGTCGCCCCATCGACGATGATAGTCCCTTTTTGTATGGTCTCTAGTTGTCCTAAGCAACGAAGAAAGGTGGATTTACCCGATCCAGAGGGACCGATGATGGACACCACTTCGCCACGTTCCATGGACAGTGATACGTCTTGCAAGACCGCCACTGTGCCATAGTTCTTTTCAATATGTAACATATCTATAAAAGCCATGGTTCCCCCCTAATCTTCGTAAATCGCCATGCGGCGTTCTAAATATTGATACAATTTCGTCAACACAAATGTCATAGCCAAGTAGAATACACCAGCTACGATGAAAGCTGTAATATCAAAATCTCGTTGTACAATGCTGCGTGTAATACGCAAGATATCATTCATAGCTAACACATACACTAGAGAGGTATCTTTCAGTAGTGTAATCGTTTCATTCGCCAACGGTGGCAATACGCGTTTGATAACCTGTGGCAAAATGATCTTGTACATGGTCTGCACATAGGTAAAGCCCAATACCTTCGCTCCTTCGTACTGTCCTTTTGGAATGGATTGAATACCGCTGCGGAAAATTTCACATAAGTAGGCAATGTAATTCAACACGAAGGACAGCACCGCCGCCGTCATGTCCGTAAGCTCAAAGCCATCAATCATGAATGGCAAACCGTAATAGATGAGCAAAATTTGTAGCATCAACGGTGTGCCACGCATTACGTACACGTAGGCATCTACGATACTCGTCACCACACGGTTCGTACTCAATCGGAGCAGTGCCAAGAGCAATCCCCCTGGCACTGACAAGATGATGACGATGAAAAACAAGGACAAGGTCACTTGGAATCCGCCTGCAATGGCAGGGGCTATCTGTAATATATACTCCAATAAATCCATGTTTATTTATACTCCTCTTTCGTCAAGATGGATGTAGCGCCAAACCATTTTTGCGCCAATTTGTCGGCTGTACCATCATTCATCACTTCTTGTAAAGCAGCGTCAATTTTTGCTTTCAACGCTTCATCTTCCTTACGCATACCTACCCCTGCCTTTTCAGTAGCAAAGGAGCCTGTAGCGACAGTGAACACATTATTACCTTTTTTACCGATTAAATAACGGCCGACCATTTCATCCACCACGATGGCATCAATACGACCTAATTCTAGGTCCATGAAAGCATTCACATAATCGCCATATTCCTTGATCTCTTTAAAGTTTTTAGATTGCGGATCATTTTTCACCGCCTCCAAACCAGTAGAACCAGATTGAACACCTACACGTTTGCCGTCTAGTTGGGCTTTGTCTGTAATACCAGAGTCAGATTTGACAGCAATGATTTGGTCCCCACGAAGATATGGTTTAGAAAATAAGATATTGCGTTCCCGTTCCTTCGTAATGGTCAAACCATTCCACAACACGTCAATTCGTTTAGATTTTAGTTCTGCTTCCTTGCTATCCCAATCGATAGACTTGAACTCTACCTCAGAACCAATGCGCTTAGCCACTTCCTTCGCAAGATCGATATCAAAACCAACTAACTCCCCTTTTTCATCCTTAAAACCCATAGGAGGAAAATTATCGTCTAAACCTATCACAATTTTTTTCGGCACCTCTGTATTTGCCTGCTTCGTAGACGCTCCACAACCTGCCACTAACCCAACAATCACCAAAACACTCGCCGCTGCTAGTACCGTTTTAGAACATTTTTGTAACCAATTCATAGTATTTTCTCCTCTCTACAGATGCACATTTTGTATTTCATGAGTACATTATACTTTAGTTAATTAAAGTTGTAAAGAGTTAAATTGCAAAAATTTTATCATGTATTATGAAAGTAATTTATATTGACAACGCCCCTCCAACAACTAACTATCAAAACAAAAAGCGGTATAGTAAGTTATGTACTCACCATATCGCA
>CAUUIH010000120.1:0-3762 GCA_963545165.1 uncultured Veillonella sp. | reverse complement strand
CTGCAAAGTAAGTTACGCCGTTTTTCTTCATGGATTCGATAACTTCTGGTTTACGAGAACCTTTACCAATCATGCCTTTGATACCTTGATCAAGCATTGTTGGTGTGTAAGCATCCATACGACCAGATGTTGTAGGGCCAGCGGAACCGATTGGGTCTCCTGGTTTTGCTGGGCTTGGTCCTAAATAGTAAACGATTTTATCATGCCAATCGATTGGTAATTCTTCGCCACGTGCTAATGCTTCAGTCATTACTTTATGAGCAGCGTCACGAGCACTATAGATTTTACCAGAGATAAGAACCATATCA
The DNA here is from genome assembly GCA_963545165.1 of uncultured Veillonella sp. Classification (GTDB taxonomy): domain Bacteria; phylum Bacillota; class Negativicutes; order Veillonellales; family Veillonellaceae; genus F0422. The sequence goes on along the minus strand of CAUUIH010000120.1, from coordinate 3,454 downwards.
CCAGCTCTTAATTTACGGGATTGTTCTTCAGTTAAAGGTGTTTGAATACGAATTTGTTCTGCCATGGTTATTCCCCCTCTTAAACTTCACCGTGAGCATGACGGCTAGCGTGGCAGCAGATAGTTACTGCTACAGGAAGACCAGCGATATGTGTTGCTGCCCACTCGATATTAACGGAAACTGCTGTTGTAGAACCACCTAATTGAGGTCCGATACCAGTTTTGTTAACCATTGCATTGATTTCTTCTTCCAATTTTGCATATTCAGGATGTGCATTACGTTCTTCTACAGAGCGAAGAAGAGCTTTTTTGGAAAGGAATGCTGCATAATCCATAGTACCACCGATACCAATGCCTAGTACCATTGGAGGGCATGGGTTAGGGCCAGCTTTTTTAACGATTTCAAGAACTGCTTTTTTAACGCCTTCAACGCCATCAGCAGGAACCAACATTTTTACACCAGATTTGTTTTCAGAACCAAAGCCTTTTAACTCTACATTAATGTCAACTTTGTCGCCTGGAACAATTTTAGTGTAAACAACTGCTGGAGTGTTATTTTTAGTGTTAACACGGTTGAACAAAGGCTCAGCTACTACAGATTTACGAAGATATCCGTCAACATAACCTTTTGCTACACCAGCTTGAACAGCTTCTTCAAGATTTCCGCCTTCAAAGTGTACATCTTGACCAACTTCTAAGAATACGATTGTAAGACCAGTATCTTGGCAGATTGGACGATCTTCAGCATCAGCGATTTCCGCATTTCTAATGATTTGATCCAATACCCCTTTACCTACTGGAGATTTCTCACATTCATAGCCTTTTTTCAATGCATTGTACATATCTTTTGGAAGATGATATGCTGCATTCATACATAATTCTGCTACCTTTTCTGTTACTTTCTCAACGTGAATGTTACGCAAAGTAATCCCTCCTCAACTTAAAACAGAGACCTTTCTCTTGTGTATTATTGTATCACCATTGGCTTATCTTTTTCAATTCTTTAAGAATAGGTCCTATAACTGTTTATTATGTTAGAATTTATTATCATTTAATAGTAACTGCATATAGTTCTCTATTTTTAGGGTACTCTTGAATCTCACGGTCCATTCTTTCTATGGACAAATATCCACCCTTTATAAACCATTTAAAATACACATATATTTAATCTTATCAATACATTATTTCCTACTAAAAACTACTATGTTTATGTACAAAATATACCCTTGTAAAAGTGAAAAACTCTCTCATTAAATCATAATAAGAGAGTTTTATTTATGCTATTTTATATATTTTCTTATGGAAATAGTGCTACCTATGATTTATTGATATAGCAAATATAGGTCATTTCCAGTTATATATGTAATATTTATTATAGACAGTCATGCCAACTATAGGTCAGCTGCTTCAATCCACTCTTGTAAATCTGCTTCTCCGCCCATGATATCTTCATCGTAAGCACCTGCTAACTCTGGATAACGACATACTTCAATGGTATACAGTATTGCTTCGTCTCGACCATTACGGAAGGTACCAATCCATACTCCTCGAACGGTAGACTCATACCATTCTACCGGTTGGTCTGTATCTTTTAAATGTATCGTTACATCACCACGGCCTAATGTTTCTAACACTTCCACTTGTTCCTCCATGGTCAAGCCTGTGTTTTCCACATAAATCGTATAGGTTTCACCTGTTTTACGCAAGTGTTGTAAGGCATTTTTTAATTCTTGAAATACCGCTTTTACACGGCCAAATTCATTTTGCATAGAAACTCCTTATCAAATCATTACAGTTTCATAGTATGTATCCGCCTATTCTTCATTTCCTCTTACAGGAGTAGCCGTTACATTCCAATTAGCTAGAATGGATAGCACTCGTTCTTTCACTTCCGCTACCACCGCTTGTGTACTCTCACTCAAGTCGAGGCCTAGTTCTAGACTTTCAGGTTCTACACCGATGACAACGGCATCTTCTAAAGGATCTTCTTGTAAAGCACGGATACGCAAAATATCTTGCATCCCCACTTCATGCACAGAAATAGCTTCTGTAAAATAAGTATTCATTTCCTCATGAGGAAACTCGTATACCGTGCCTGGTGCATCACCACCATTGATGGCATCTACTAATAGCAATTTTGTCATACCTCGCATATAGGTAAGCAATTCCATGCCCATGGTTCCCCCATCCAAAATGGTAATAGGAGGATTAAATACATAATCCTCCCGTAATTGGTTCACCACATGGACACCGAATCCCTCATCAGTAAGCAAAATATTGCCTACCCCTAATAGTACGATGGGATTATTTTTTATTTGGTCCATATAAGTCCTCTATATCTTCTGGATCTGTAGGATAAAATTTCATACCTGAAACCATACTAGAAACCTCTCCAGATTCTTCCATAACATCTTCTCGGAATGCCATGTACACATGTATAATTGTGAACAATAAAAATCCCCAAGCAATATAATGGTGAATGATATGCACTTCATACTCTGTAAACAATAGATTCACAGGATTAAAGATATGTGCAATCCACGTATTAGGATATACTTGTGCAAACATAGCAAGACCTGTACAAATTTCTAGGAACAGCAACACATATACTCCCAAATAACTGGTACGAGCCATAGAATTACGTAGGAAGCGATGTTCTCTCTGTTGCGGTAACATCAGATAATGCTTAATTGTATCCCATAGACCAATCCAATACGATTTTTTATGAAATCTAGGAAATAATCTATCTCCACGATATCGAATTCCACCATAAATACGGAACACAAGAGCGGCAATTAGGATAAAGGCTGCAATGAAGTGAATCTTACGAATCATCTCCATGGAGAACCAACCGCCTACAGCAATCGTTGGTTCCACACTACCTGGTGTGGCTTGGAACCCTGGATTACCAATATACAAGCCAGTCCAGAATAGAGCCGTTACACAAAGCACCATAGTCCAATGGAAAATACGTAGCCATAAACTAAATACACGATACGGCTTTTTGTTTAATGGTAACATAGACAGCCTCCTCCCTATTTACATAGGGCATCTGTATTAACAGATACTATTTTTTCACCTTTTTTATTGTACAAGTGTGTTGCACATGCCAAACAAGGGTCAAATGAATGGATACCTTTTAAAATTTCCAATGGTTTGTCCGCCACTTTTACTTTAGTGTCTATCATATTAGATTCGTACGCACCATGTTCTCCTGCAATGGTTTTAGGACATGCATTCCAAGTCGTTGGAACGATACATTGATAGTTATCAATACGACCATCTTTGATGACACACCAATGGCCTAAACCACCACGAGGTGCATCTAATAAGCCTACACCTTTTGCCTCTTTCGGCCAAGAATTAGGGTCAAATTTGCTAGTGTCAGCCACTACAGTATCACCAGTTTTGATATTTTCCACCAAACGGTTGTAGAAATGTTGACTTAAGTTCGC
>CAUUIH010000119.1:0-3770 GCA_963545165.1 uncultured Veillonella sp. | reverse complement strand
ACACATTAACCCCTATGGGGGCGCGCATGTTGAAACAGTGGATTGAACATCCTTTGATGGATATCCATCGTATCGTGCGTCGTCAAATGGGGATAGGTGAGTCTATCGACAATCCCACTATGCGCAGTCAACTCCGTTCGTTATTGACCTCTGTGTATGATTTTGAACGCATCCTAAGCCGTGTAGAAACAGGGAGTGTATCTCCTAGAGATTTTGCTTCTCTGCGAGAATCGTTACGGGTCTTACCGATGATTCAAGAGGTACTAGAACAGTGTACTTCAAATATTCTACAAGACTGTCATGGCATGATTCATACCCATGATGAGCTATGCGATCTATTAACACGTGCTATCGTGGATCAGCCATCGTTGGCGCTGAAAGATGGTCACGTCATCCGTGATGGATATAGCCAGGAATTAGATGAATTACGTTCTTTGGCTACCAACAGTCAGGAGTGGTTGCATCGGTTAGAAGAAGAGGCGAAGCAGGCTACAGGGATTCGCTTAAAAACCGGTTACAATAAAGTATTCGGCTATTATTTTGAAGTATCCCAAGGGCAGGTGAACCTTGTTCCAGATTATTTCATTCGCAAACAAACCTTAACTAATGCTGAACGCTATATTACACCAGAGCTTAAAGAGTTCGAAATCAAAATGCTCAATGCAAAAGAGCAGATTCAAAAGTTGGAATATTCTTTGTACCAAGATTTGCGCCTTAAGGCAAAAGAAAATATTAAATACATTCAAGAAACGGCTCGTGGCATTGCACAGTTAGACGTCATTTTAAGCTTAGGAGAAGTGGCTTTCACCAATAAATACGTATGTCCTACCATCGTTACAAATGGTTCTATTTCTATTAAGGATGGTCGCCATCCGGTGATTGAAACATTGCTAAAACAAGAACTGTTCATCCCTAATGACGTGGTGTTGAACCACTCCGAAGAGGAGTTTATTTTGATTACCGGCCCTAATATGGCAGGTAAATCCACCTATATGCGTCAAGTGGCATTGCTCATGATTATGGCGCAAATCGGCTCCTTTATTCCTGCTAGAGAAGCGACGATTGCGCCTGTGGATAGAATTTTTACACGGGTCGGCGCTAGTGATGATATCTCCACAGGTCAAAGTACGTTCATGGTGGAAATGAAAGAAGTATCCTATATCTTGGAACATGCAACGGGTAACAGTCTAGTCATTTTAGACGAAATCGGCCGTGGTACATCCACATTTGATGGGCTTAGCATTGCTCGTGCTGTGGTGGAACATATTTGTGAAACCATTCACTGTAAAAGTTTGTTCGCTACCCATTATCACGAGTTGATAGAACTAGAAGACCAATATAGTAAACTGAAAAATTATACGGTAGCTGTGAAAGATAAAGGCAATGATGTGCTATTTTTACGGCGCATTGTAAAAGGCGGTGCAGACCGCAGTTATGGTATCCATGTGGCAAAATTGGCGGGCCTTCCTAAGGCTGTACTAGATCGAGCCAACACAATTCTATCCCATTTGGAAGAAGGAAAAGTGGTATCGGAACCAGTGCCTAAGAAAAAAGATAAACCTAGCGTTACAGGACCTTTATTTGGTAGTGGTGATTTATTCACACAGCCAGTACTTGATCAGCTGCTGAAATTAGATATTATGAGTATGACCCCAATTGAGGCCATCAGTGAATTATATCGTTTACAAGAAGAGGCGAAACAAGGAGGTGGCAAGTAATGCCAACCATTCATGTCCTAGATGAAACGACTATCAATCAGATTGCAGCAGGCGAAGTGGTAGAGCGGCCCGCATCTGTTATCAAAGAATTAGTAGAAAATGCTATCGATGCAGGTTCTACTTCCATTGAAGTAGAAATTTCAGAAGGTGGCATCGAATATATGCGCATTACCGACAATGGTTGCGGCATGTCCGAAGTAGATGCACGGCTAGCCGTATTGCGCCATGCTACTAGTAAAATTCGCAGTGCTGATGATTTATACGACATTGCTTCCTTAGGTTTCCGTGGTGAAGCCATTGCTAGTATTGCCTCTGTATCTAAGTTTATCTTGCGGACTCGACAAGAAACGGATGATATGGGCACACGGATTTATATCGAAGGTGGTCATATGGTAGACTGCGATCCATGTGGTACTTCTGTGGGTACATCTATTGAGGTGAAAGATTTATTTTATAACACACCTGCTCGTAGAAAGTTTTTAAAATCCACACGTACAGAAGCGAACAAGATTCAAGATATGATTGGTAAACTTGCACTTAGTCATACTCATATTGCTTTCAAATGCATTGTGGATAACCGCGTTACTATCATGACGCCAGGTAATGGAAATATGGTGGATACCATCGCAGCCCTTTATGGGTTCAAAGTCAGTGAAGACGTATTCCCCATTGCCTATGAAGCAGAAGGTATCTATGTAGAAGGTGTAGTCAGCAAACCAACGGTCCTAAAAAGTAGTCGTCAATGGCAAACGACAATTGTGAACCAACGTGTTATTGCCGATAAAGCCATCTACAAGGCTATCGATACGGCGTACCATGCGCTATTGCCGAAAGGTGGCTATCCATTGGTGGTATTACAAATTGTGGTACCTCCTGGAACGGTGGATATCAATGTACATCCAAGAAAAAGCGAAGTCAAATTCTCCGATGACAAACCAGTCTTTAAAGCAGTGTATAACAGTATTTTACAAGCCTTAGAACATCCTACACATCACGTGACTAGCCATCAAGAAGAAACCATTGCTACCGCCATTGATTACGATAAAGTATTCTCTGGACGGTCTCATGGTTTTACGGTGATGCGTGAAAAAACAGAGGCTCTTGTGGATACGATTCGTCAAAAAGGATATACAGCCCCACAACGTACAGTGTATGAACAAAGTAACTTTAACGAATCATTAGATGTGACTGAAAACTTTGTACCTAAAAGTTACACACAGGAAGATAAAGACAGATTTAGGGCTATCCGTGAATCACGACCTAATCTAGTACCAAGTTCTGTAGAACCGTATATGAACCAGGTGGGAAATGAATCCATATCTGGAGGTTTACATAGATCACAGGGGGTAGTAGGTGATAATCGCAGTGGAGAGGAAATTGGTATTCATACTTCCCATGATACTAATCAAAGTTGTTCATACAACACGAATACTAGTAAAACCGCAGCCAATCATGGATTACTACCAATGGGTCAAGTGGCTTCTTGCTATATTTTGGCGAAAAAAGGTGATGATTTATACATTATCGACCAACATGCTGCACATGAACGTGTGCGGTATGACAAGCTATGTAAATCTTCTGAGTCCATTCCTATGCAAGAATTATTGATGCCTATACACATGGATGTTAGCGACGAAGAATTAACCTTGGCAGAAGAGCAGAGGGACGCATTGTTAGACTTAGGCTTCCAAGTAGATCAAGGCGGTCCTACATCTTTGCGTATTGATGGCCATCCTGTGGATATCATTGAAAGCAAAGTCCCAGAGATTTTACAATACGTCTTTTCTTATATGCACGACCATCAAAGTCCAAGTGCTGCCCAGTTACGTCATGAAATGTTGGCCTATGCTTCCTGTCGTGGCGCCATTAAAGCAGGACATAATCTAAACTTGGTGCAAATTGATGCGTTATTGCAAGATTTATTCAACACGGAAAAACCATACGTATGCCCTCACGGACGACCTACGATAATTAAATTTACACCAGATGAATTAGGGAAATTATTTTTACGGAGTTAATATGTACCTCATTAGCACAAGTTCAAAGACAAAT
>CAUUIH010000118.1:0-3820 GCA_963545165.1 uncultured Veillonella sp. | reverse complement strand
AATGCAGGTCGCAATGTATCTGAAATTGCTATTACAAAAGATTCCATCATTCGTGATATTATAGATATGTACCCACAAACAATTCCAACTTTACAATCCATTGGCATGGGTTGTCTAGGCTGCCCTTCCTCTACGGGAGAACCATTATGGCAAGCCGCTCAAATTCACGGTATTGATGTGGACGAACTTGTTTCTAAATTAGAAGTCGCACGAAAAGGAGCTTAACATGTCAGCAGTACTGGGACACATTCATTTCTGGTTGTACAAAAAAATTCAGCTTATCGCTGAACGTGAACAAATTATTAAACAAGAGGCACAAACTCGCCTTGATGATTTAGCCGATGAGTTATATGCCACAGCTATCGATTTATATGGAAAACCAATTCCTCCAGATCGTCAGTTGGATCGCATCATCGACCACAACAATATCCATGGTTGGTTACACAACCAATTACAAACATCTTCCGTTCGCGAAGCTACTTTCATCAAAGATTTAACAGATTGTGGCGGCGACGATGGTACCGATGCTGTATTAGAAGCCTTCATCAAACAAGGGGCCATGTGCGGTACTGAAGCGAGAGAAAAACTTAGCGCTCAAACAGCACCTGCAATCTACACTGTAATGCAAGACTACTACGTAAATGGTATGCCTTGTGATCCAAGCGATACTATCATCGAGCAAACTGATACTACATTTAGTTGGTACGGAAATCATCAAAATCAAATTTCCTATTGGAAAACAGCAGGCGTGAATCCAATCATTATGGCTGCTGCCTTCCAAGCATGGTTCAGCGCTTTCGTAAGTCACGTAGCACCGGACTTTGCTTTCCATGTAAATCTTGATGGTGATATTCCTGTATATACAATTGCAAAAAGCTAAGTAGCTTATCCCTTTTTATATTATTAAAACAGCTTGATCGCTGTTGGTATTGACTTTCACCATTATGAAAGTCCCAAGAATAGGAGGTTCTACTATGGCAGGAACAGTAAAACAAGAACTAGGTTTAATTTTTGATGGTCCGAACTACAAAATCGTGAAAAAAGGCGGCGTCGCTGGTGACAAAGTAGAAAAACACAATCACCCAGAAGCTAACGTCATCTTCACTGTAGTAAAAGGTAAAGTGAACGTTTTCCTTAACGAAACAGAATCCCATATCTTAACACCAGGTGAAGTATTACACTTCGATGGCAACAACTACATCCAAGCTACCTTGGTGGAAGATAGCGAGTTCATCGTAAATCTAATTCATAAATAAGCCAATAACAAAAATAACCCCTAGGTTACATAACCTAGGGGCTTTTTTATATCTTATTTGTTGATGCGTGCTACTACATCTGGAGTTAAGTCGATAACTTTGTTACCTTCTTTAACTGCGCCAGCAGATGTTGGGTTAGCTACTAATACATCGATATCTTTTTCTTTTGCAATAGCTTGGATTGCTTCTGCTACTTTTTTATCCAATGGAGCTAATGCATTTGCTTCTTCTTGGTTGTATTTTTCTTGAATGCTACGAACATTTTTATCGAAGTATGCTTGTTTTTCAGCATCTGTTTTGAAGTTGTTTAATTTTTTAAACTCGCTTTCTAATTTAGGGCCATATTCACCGCGCAATTTATCGATTTGCATTTGGATAGCACCAAAACCATTGTAGCCAGTGTAAATAGCTTCTTCATTAATTACGCCTACGTTAGCAGCGTTGGATACTGTGAAAGCACCAACTACAGCTAGTGCGCCTAATGTTGCAATTTTTTTAGTTAAGTTCATGTATAAGCCTCCCTATGAGAAATATTTTCATCTATTTATTTAGTATAGCAAAGTTATTTCTATTTAGCAAATCACCTTACATCTCTACTATACCCTATGTATATGAATTTTACATGAAAGATTATTATTCTTCACTTACATATACATATTCATCTTTTTTCAATTTGCTAATAATTTCTGGAACCATGCCGATTAAACGATCGAAACCAGTATATTTAGCAGAACCTTTGATATTGAACAATTCAATACGTTCCCCTTTGATGACAAGCACAGCAGTTGGCTCTACTTTCGCTCCGCCACCACCAGCTTTTTGGCAGCCCCCTAAACCAAGGGATACATCTACGAATGGGACAATCGTAGTATCGCCTAATTGCACAGCTTCACCTACTACGGTTTCCACACGAATCATTTCTTTAAATTGCTCGAATAAAGGCTCTAAATTGTCTTTTAAGTTTGTAAGTTTAGTATCCATCATGACCTCCTACGATTCTTCAACTTCTGAAAGTTTCCTTATTTTGCACTTTGCTTTCTACGACGATACTGTACAAATGCTTTTACACTGTCCATCAGACACTCTCTGACTGCTTTTTTTACGATAAATAGAGTTCCATAGAATGCAAATACGCCTAGTTGCATACGCCCTTTTACAGTTAAGCTGCCTGTATAGGCAAACTCTGTATAGGTGAAATTAACCTGTTCCACTTGTTTCGGACATAATGTATAGGCTACTCCGGTGATAAGACCCATTTCATAGGGTCTAGGAATCCCAAAATCGCCTTCTAATCGGAATACTCTAGGACTAGCATGGCTAGCACATTGCTTACTCACAGTAAACAAGGCTTCATAGAGTTTAGGGTTTGATACATGCTTCCACCACCAATAAGTTGGTAAATCTTTTGTATCTTCCTTCTCTTTTGTTGTTTCTTCTTGCGGTGATGTAGATTCTACTGGTTCCAATACTTGTCCATTCGCATCAAATCGAACAGATTGCACAGGTTCTGGTCCAGAGTATCCAGATAACGGATATGGATCTGGCTCATCTGGCATTTCTTTTGTGTCTACATCTTCTTCTTTTGTGTCTGTCGCTAACGGATCTAGTTCTTCTTTTACCCTACGATTTAACCAATCTTCGTAATCACGGGCAGAACCAACTTTCATAGACCCTAATACATAGACCTCCTTAAACAAGGGATGACCCTGCTTATACGCAAGATGCACCTTCAATACGCGGTACATCCACTCCAATCGGAAGTCAAATTCATAAGGCTTGCGCGAACTTACTTTCAGACTATATGTGATAGGAATACATAGAATGGCTATGATGAAAGCTATTACTAACAGCAATAGAATCATCCATAGTGACACGATACCACCTACCTTTCAGTATGTTATACGATATACATACTTAAATTATATCATTGTTTACCCTTAATGCTCAATACCAAGACGTGCTTCTACACCTTGATCATAATAATGACGGTATGCCTCCATAACGGTGACTAAATCCGCTTCATCTAACAGCCATTGAGGAGCTCCACGGCCAGTAAATACTACTTCCACGTCTGGATTACGAGCCGCTAGTAAAGCACGCCCTTCCGCTTCGTCGATTAAGCCGAAAAACAGCGCCATGTTGTACTCATCTAAGATAACAATATCAAAATCTCCCGTGGCTACCGCCTGTAAAGCACGCTCTTGACCGATGTGGATTAAGTCTTTGTACTCTTGTGGGGGCTGCCCCTTAGGGAAAACCACCACATCGTCACCCCATCGGCGCAACTCTTCGTCGCTTTTCATCCCTTCTGGAATGATGAAAAATGGTTTACCTACTGTTTCCACTGTGATCGGTCCTAATTGATCTAGTACAGCATGTTCTGAGTACACCTTAGATTTCATAAATTGTAGTAATAGCACTTTTTTGCCGACCCCCGCTGCTCGTACGGCAAGACCGATGGCTGCTGTTGTTTTTCCTTTGCCATCACCTGTATAAACTTGTACATAGGATTTCATAATTGCCTCCTATTGAATGGGTAAAAATAATAATGGATCTGTAGCCAC
>CAUUIH010000117.1:0-3822 GCA_963545165.1 uncultured Veillonella sp. | reverse complement strand
GGAAAGAGTCGCGTTTCGTATGCGGCTCTTCTTTATATATGAAATTAAAATGTAATAACATTTTATGAATAGTAACATAGATTGAAATCTAAGTAGGACTGTAATTTAAATGGAACTGTAATTAAAAGTGATTTATGTGTATATTAGTTTATCTAAACAATTTTATGTGGAAGGGAGGGTACTATGAGTACAAGTGTATATGATGCTCGCGGTGGCATGCGCAATGTATGGATTATTACGGCTAGTATGACCGTGCTAGCCATATGTTACACAATGATAATTCCTTTTCTGCCTATATATCTGTTGGAACTCGGTGTTCCTAAGGCTGATGTGGCACTTTGGTCAGGTCTTGTCTTTGGTATTACCTTCCTTATTGCTGGTATTATGGCGCCTATATGGGGCAAAATTGCAGATAATAAAGGGAAAAAGCGGATGGCTTTGCGCGCTGGTTTTGCCATTGCTGTCAGTTATGTCCTCATCGGTATGGTAACGGATCAGTACCAATTGTTGATGGGGCGTGCCTTGGTAGGTTTTGCCAACGGTTTCTATCCTGCGGCGATGACCATGGTTTCCCTGAGCGTTGATGAGAAACAGGTGGGCCGTGCCCTCGGCATATTCCAAACAGGTCTGATTTTAGGCAATGTCATCGGCCCATTTTTAGGTGGTGCCGTTGAAAGTGTCGTAGGTATGCGCCCTGTATTTTATATTTCTGGTATAGCTGTATTCATTGCTACTTTGGCGGTATTGTTTCTTGTAAAAGAACCAAAACTAGAAGTTGAAAATACAACTTCTAAGGAGCAGTCCAAACAGCCGGTAAAAGCTACATCCTTGCGAGAGGATTTTAAGTCGGTTCAAGAACAACCTGTATTAGTAAGACTTTTATGGATTTACTTCTTTATGCAATGTGTCATCATGATGCTACAGCCTATTTTGGCGCTTTATGTAGGTGATATGCAAGGCACCATGGAAGGGGCAGCCATCATTTCAGGTACAATCCTCAGTATCGGTGGTTTAGCCGGTTCCTTAACGACCAATATATGGGTGCGCCTCGGTGAGCGTCGTGGGTACTTTAGAACCATTTCCTACTGTATGCTTGGTAGTGGTGTTGTTCTCTTACTTCAAAGTTTACCAGTAGGTATTTGGTGGTTTGGTGTACTACAAGTGCTAATTGGTTCTTGTATTGTGGGCATCAACCCATCTTTGAGTGCAGCCGTAACTCTCAATACGGATCCAAGCTTTAGAGGTCGCATGTTTGGTATGACGACGACAGCTCAACAATTTGGTTCTATGGTAGGGCCTGTGTTCGCAAGTATTGTATCTACCTACATTGGGATATCCTATGTATTTAGTATTACAGGTTTGTTATTACTCTATATGGGATTCCAATCACGGAAACTATCCGTACAACATGATAAATATAGTGTGTGAATTAGAGTCTAACAAGCTCCTTACTAATATATATTGGTAAGGAGCTTTTACTTTTTTATGCTATTTTTATAATACGAGGCTTTCAGATACAGACCGTTTATTGGTAAGAGGTCTTAATCTAGGGTATAAGAAAAAGTGATGTTAATCGTTAATCTAAGAATACTGTTTTAGTGCATAATAGTAGGCTTTCATACGTTTTTAGTGAATAGCAATCCAATATGGGCTGATTGATTGCTTTTACAAAAATATTGGTATATAGTTAGTTTAAGGTAAGTCACTAGTCTCACCGCGTGGGACAGAAAGGAGTTATTATGGTCCGTATCGGTCATACTGTACTCGGAGAAAAGGGTACAAAAATATGCGTGCCTATTGTGGGCACAACAATGAAAGAGATTCTAGATGCCACCGCGGTAGCATGTAATACACCGTGTCACGTAGTGGAGTTACGCATTGACTATTTTGAGCGGGCCTACTCCATTGACGCTATTATTGAATTATTAATGCTCATCAAGCCACAACTGAAAGGTCGTGGGTTGCTCTTTACATGGCGCACAAAAGGTGAAGGTGGGGAAAGAACGATTTCTACACAAGATTATTTTACAATGCTGGAGCGCTTGATTCCTACAGGATTGGTGGATGCTATCGATATTGAGCTGTTTTTTGATCAAGATAGAATGCTTAAAACGATAGAGTTTGCTAAGGTTCATGGAATCACTATTATCATGAGCAACCATGATTTCCATTGTACGCCGAGTCGTGAAGTCATTGTAAATCGACTTATTCAAATGAAAGAGTTCTTGGCCGATGTGCCAAAGATTGCCGTTATGCCTCACACAACTGGTGATGTATTGACGCTACTTGAAGCAACTGCTGAAGTGAAAGCTTTGTATCCTTCGGATCCAATTATTACGATGGCAATGGGAGAACTAGGTGCTGTTACACGCACTGCAGGTGCTCTATTTGGAAATGCCATGACCTTTGCCTCTGCTGGTAAAACATCGGCGCCAGGGCAAATCGATGTACATGCTTTAAAACGAATTCTAGATACCATTGACGTAGATGGCGTATTTGATGAACAACAACATAAACGCGTAAAAGTACATTAAAAAAGTCGGCGAAAGCCGACTTTTTTATATGTTTTGTATTTCTTGTAGTATATTCATTTTTGAAGGGCGAATATAAAAAATATATATGTTTTTATTAATGACTTTATATAGAATAAGATATTTTTTGTATGATAATTTTCTGTAATTGGTATTACTATTTACAATAGGATAACGTTCAGGAAAGATAGCTAATGAAGAAATTTTTTGATAAATCAACTTTAATTCTTTTCTAATAAAGGAAGAATCTATAATCTGTTGTTCTAGTGAACTTTTGAGATTTACTATATCAGACTTAGCTGTAGGCGTCATAATTACTGTATACTTCATTTCAGCTCTCCAAATTTATAAATCTTCAAGGAGTTCATTAAAAATTTTTTCCGCAGGTTCACCAATTTCTTTTTCTGCTTGATTTAGCCCTAATTGTATTCTTGTAGTTAAATCTTCTTCAGTCCAGAAATTATTATTAATAGCATCAATCCATTCTGGACGGAGAATAGTAGGTGGAATATCCTTATTAAATTGTATTTGTTTAGATACAAGTGTAACTGTTTGTGACATGGTTAATCCCATTTCTTTTAGAATAGCTGTTGTTAGTGTCTTAACTTTAGGATTGATACGGATGTTAAGAACTCCTGTCTTATCGATTGTATCGAAGGATATTTCTTGATTTTCTTCTCTTGGTGTACCATACGCACTTGTACAATCTGAGGCTTTTAATGTAGTTTGTGGTTTTTCATAGGTGCCGTTGTTGAGTGTGCTTGGTGTAGGTGTTTCATCTATAGGTGCCGTTGGTAACGCAATGGCAAACGGAATGCGACGCTCTTTGATGATTTGGCGGAATAGTGCATCTAGCATAGAGGTGTATGATAGACCTTGTGCTTTTAATATGCTAGATACTTCTTGTTTTAGATCTTCGTTGATACGGACTTGTAGGTTTACGGTTTTCATAGTATCTCTCCTAGTATTCTTTTGGCTTATGACTGAAACATCTTGGTTATATTGTTGATTTTATGTTAAAAAGTATTTAAGTTACTCAATCCTATTTGTAATTACATTGTAATTGCAAATGTAGTTTTCTACCAATATATATAATACATAGGAGACCTAAAAAAGCAGTAGTTACCCTGAGGATAGCTACTGCTTTTCAGTTTATATCATTTATGTCATGATATGAGTTTTAGTTTTATCTAAAAATACAGATGTAAATGCTCTCACTTCTAAAAATGTAGAAGTCCTTACTTATATAGAGGAAACAATCTTATAAATACCGTTATATAAACTCTTACAA
>CAUUIH010000116.1:0-3935 GCA_963545165.1 uncultured Veillonella sp. | reverse complement strand
CCCTATGATATACTACTTTAGTAATAATACAGTAAATCACAAGGAGGTGACTCAATTGCCAAATATTAAATCCAGTATTAGAAGCGTAAAAACGGATGCTGAACGTCGTGCGAAAAACTCTGCTGTAAAATCTCAAATTCGTACAGCTACTCGTAAGACTGTAGAAGCTGTTCAAGCAGGCGCTGTAGAAGAAGCTAAAAATGCACTAGTTCATGCTACAAGCGTAATTGATAAAGCAGCCTCCAAAGGCGTTCTTCATAAAAATACTGCAGCTCGCAAAAAATCCAATTTAGCAGCTAAAGTAAATGCTCTATAATGAACTCTAAAAGAGGGTTAACAAGGAGAAATAGTATTTCTCTTAGTTAACCCTCTTTTTTATAGCTCTCCTCGCCGCATACGTTCCAATTTTTCAGCCACATCTCCATCAATGTGAGCACCTAATTCATTACGCTGTAATGTCATAGCATCACGTCTATGATGTCCTGTATAACGTTTACGTTCATCTTGCTTTGCCAATTCCATTTGATGGCGCAATTCGCGGGCAGAAATGCGAAGACCTCCAAACCCTAAAATTTGGCTTTGCTCTTCCCCATCACTGGTGACCACATAAATCGTCTTGTATTGGCCTTTTTTACTAAATACTTCTCGTTCAATATAAGCATCTGCCGTCTCATGCGTACCTGTAAATACCTCGATAAAGTCAGATGATATACGTTGTTCATCCGCCGTAAATGGAGCATGCTTACCATCAAAGACTAAAATAATCTTATATCCCTTATAACTACCATAATTCAGCAAACGATGACGTAACTCTAACCTGGCATGCTCTAAAGACTCCTTACTAAGAGATTTCAAATCAGCCCAGTCAAAAATAACATTATATCCATCTACAATTAAAATATCTTTTTTCATAGTATACCTATTATCGTTGACGTCTCGCTTCATATAAAAGAATTGCTGCTGCTACTGATGCATTTAATGAGTTAATGGTCCCAAACATTGGAATTGTTACCAATACATCACATAATTCTTTTGTCAAACGACTTAAGCCTTTTCCTTCATTGCCAATGACCAATACAATAGGGCCTGTCATATTCACATCATACATCACAGTTCCATCCATATGAGCGCCCATCACCCAGAATCCTTGGCTTTTTAATTGTTCAATAGTCTGTGCTACATTACCAATTTGCACCAATGGAATCGATTCCACAGCCCCTGCAGATGTTTTACTTACCGTCGCATTAATAGGTGCATTATGACGCTTTGGTATGAGCACTGCCGTAGCTCCTACACATTCAGCCGTACGAATGATGGCTCCCATATTATGAGGGTCTTCCACACCATCCGTTAAAATTAACAACGGATGTTCCTCCGTACATTTCAGTAATACATCTTGTAGCTCTTGAAACTTTACCGCATTTACCAAGGCTACCACACCTTGATTCGGCACATCACTAGGGTATTTTTGCAATTCTCGTTCCTTCACACGACGAATCTCCACACCCTTAGACTTTGCCAAACCCAATATTTCTGAAAGAGAGCCACCTTGCTTGCCTTCCGCCACCAAAATACGATGAATCCCACGATCCGACTTCAGTGCCTCACGCACAGCATTTCGCCCCACAATAAACGTATCCATGAAAACCTCAAACTTTCCTAAGAGCAACTCTAATAATATGTGTTATCAAATGACTAAACATACTACGTACACTTAGTATCTACACATAGATTCTAATCACATCAATATAAAAAAGTATCTAGCTTATATCACTAAAACCTATATTTAAACCTAGATACCACTAATCTATCACTACATTATACCACTAAACCAGCATAACCCCAAAATAACCCGCACCACATGTTCCGGAGCAAACCTAACCACTGTATCAGTTCGGGGCGAACTATGCCGTGATCTTCCCTTCCACCTGAGCACCCTCCGCTGAAACATTGTCACCCCACTGACGTATATGGAAATAGCGCGACATATTCTAGAGGATGTCACGTTCACTCTGCCTAATTGATGATAACGCAGAAGAGCACGACATGTTCCGGAGCAAACCTAACCACTGTATCAGTTCGGGTCGGACTATGCCGTGCTCTTCCCTTCCACCTGAGCAACATCCGCTAAAACATTGTCACCCTATATACTTTTGGAGAAATGCGCCATAGACTTCCGTGACTATATATTTATATCTACTATAAAAAGTCTGTGGCTTTATGATGATTAACCGAAGTCCTAGAAGAGCACGGCGTGTTCCTGAAGAAACATTATGAAATACCGTTTCTGAAGGAATATGCCGTGCTCTTCCCTTACTCAACTTTAAGAAAACGCCACAGACTTCAATACCAATTCATTGCTATGGAAGCCTATGGCGTATTTACATTCATGCTACATATGTGACAACGTCTCAGCAAAAGCGAATTCCATGAGGGCCTTAAGCCGCTCTTCATCCCCCTTGCGATAGGTATACCCCAACAAGGCCTCAAAGGCTGTACTCATACGGTATTCCTGTACACTGGCACTTTTCGGTACATGCACATTACTATTGCGAGCCCGTTTTGCTACAAGCATTTCTTCTTCTGTTAATGAAGGTTCTAGTGCTAACAATACCTTTGCCTGTGCTTTTGCATTAATAAATGACGTCACCACATCATGAAGTATTTGTGTTTTTGTAATGCCCGTTTCTACTACACGATTTCTGATAAATAAGGTATAGACACCATCTCCAATATAGGCAAGCATAAGAGAGTCCTCTAGAGGACCCTCTCCGTTTACTTCTACTTTCACAGCAGATTTTAATTTATCAATCGCCATAGATCGCAGCTGTTTATATCGATTAAAGTTCACGTTTTTTCCACCGTGCCCCTTGTGGGGAATCTTCAATAACGATGCCGATATTTGCCAATTCATCACGAATGGAGTCAGCAATGCCCCATTGTTTTTGTTCACGGCAGCATTGACGAATATTCAAGATGACTTCCATCAATTGATTATATTCTTCTGTGCTACTTTCTTGACCTTTCCAGCCATCTTCTAGCAATCCAAGAATATCTAGCATCAATTTGAAAATTTCTTTTACTTCTCCAATTGTACTATGGCATACAGTGCCATCACAACTTTGAACAGATTGGTAGTAAATGTTAATTTCTTTCGCCAATCCGTAGATAGGAGCAGTAGCAAGAGCTGTGTTGAAATCATCACTCATAGCTGCTTCAAACTCTTCTAAATAGTTACGAGCATTCGTCAACAATTCAGTAGCTTCTGCTTCACAATTACCTGCTGGACGGCCTTCCAGATATAACAGATTATTGATTACAGTTTGAAAACGTTCAATCGCTTTCGTTGCTTCATCTAAACGCTCATCACTGAAATCCAATGGACTGCGATAATGTGTGCTCAACAAGAAGAAACGTAATGCATCTGCACTATATTGTTCTAAAATGTCTTTCACCAAGAAGAAGTTATTCAAAGATTTACTCATTTTCTCTTGGTTGATGGTGATGAAACCATTGTGTACCCAATAGCGTACCGCTGGATGATGTTCGGAACAACCTTCGGATTGAGCAATTTCATTTTCATGATGAGGGAAAATTAAGTCAGATCCACCACCATGGAAATCAAACTCTTCTCCCAAGTATTTTTGACTCATTGCAGAACATTCAATGTGCCAACCTGGGCGACCTTGTCCCCATGGACTTTCCCAGAATGGTTCGCCTGGTTTCGCTGCTTTCCACAAAGCAAAGTCCATAGGATTTTCTTTGCGATCATCTACATCTACACGAGCGCCAGCTTCCATGTCGTCCAACGTACGGCCAGATAGTTTGCCATAATGTTCAAATTTTTCTACACGATAATATACATCGCCATCCACAGCATAAGCATAGCCATTGTCGATTAATGTGCTAATCATAGCAATGATTTCATCCATATG
>CAUUIH010000115.1:0-3963 GCA_963545165.1 uncultured Veillonella sp. | reverse complement strand
GAACGACCAGATTCTTCTGTACTTGGTTGGATAACTGTTGCTGTTTCCGCAATACCCAAAATTGGGAATGTAATACCAATGTTAGAATCTTTCGCTACATTGATATTTGCTTCACGACCTTTAGTAGCATCCCATTGATAGAATGTAGCTTGGTCTTCGCTCAATTGTTTGAAAGCTGCTTCTAAACCATATGTTTCTACTTCTGCAGATTTCGGGTACACAACACTACCACCACCACGAGCAATGATTTCGTCTACTAATGCTTGGCTTACTTGGGAAGCTTCTACTTCGATAAGTTTAGTACCTAAGCGTTCTGCTTCTGTTTTAAACATCTGTACTACTTGCTCATGGCTAAGATCAGAGTACATTTTTTCTTGAGGCCCTTTTGAAAAATCAAAAGGTGTTACAGATGTAGGAATTGAGTCACGGCCTAACGCACGAGATAGGCGACCTAAAAAGGCTTGTTTTTTTGCTTGATCCATTTTATTTCTCCTTTCCCTTTTGTGCTACGTGTTTTGCATATTCATCACGGAATTTACTCATTTTGAGTACGCCCATGTCTTTTGCTTTCACCCAGCCACCAACTACTGGTAATACTTTTGTCCAATCTGCCATATGGCCATTTTTACTCATTAATTTCATGCCGATAGCACCCATTTTGGTACCCATATCGAACAAGAAGGAGTTCGCAAATACACCTGCCACTGTGTGGAAGATACTGCGTTCAATAGGTGGACGCATTTGTAATTTATCAGCAATCACTTGACGATGTTTCAATAATAATTCATGCAATGGAATCTTAACTGGGCAGTGTTCCCAACATTCGCCACACAATGTGGACGCGTAAGGAAGATCGCCAGCTTCTTCATAACCAACCAATAATGGAGTTAATACAGCACCCATTGGACCTGGATAGATAGAGCCATAACCATGACCTGTAATATGACGATATACTGGGCAAATGTTCATACATGCACCGCAACGGATACAACGTAACATTTCTTCAAAATCGCCACCTAAAATACCAGAACGGCGGTTATCAATGATGATAATGTGTAATTCTTCTGGACCGTCTGCTTCCCCTTCACGAGCAGGACCTGTAATCATGGAGAAGTAGTTGGAAATTTTAGCTCCTACAGAGGAACGAATCAACATTTCCATCATAACGTCTAAGGCTGCAAAGTTTGGCACTAAACGTTCCATACCCATCAAAGCAATTTGCGTTTTAGGCATGGAGCTTGCCATACGACCATTACCTTCGTTAGATACGATAGTGATAGTACCAGTTTCAGCCACACCAAAGTTACATCCAGTGAAGCCTACGTCAGCGCGCAAGAAACGATCGCGGATATAACGACGTACGAAACGAGTCATCTCTTCTGGATTTTCAGTACCTTCATAACCTAATTTTTTCGCAAATGTGTCACGAATACGGTTACGTTCGAAGTGCAATGCAGGTACTACGATATGAGATGGAGGATCGAAGTCAGCTGTTTGCAAAATGAACTCTGCCAAGTCAGTTTCATTTACTTCGATGCCTTCTTTAATCAATTCATGATTCAAGCCGATTTCTTCAGAAACCATCGTTTTAGATTTAACAACCATTTTTGCTTCTTTTGCACGAAGTACTTCCATGCAGATTGCTGTTGCTTCTTTATCATCTGCTGCAAAGTGTACATGAGCACCTGCTTTTTCAGCATTTTCAGCAAATTGGTTTAAATAGTAATCTAAGTTAGCCAATACATGGTCACGCAATTCAGCGGACTCATTACGGAAATCTTCCCATTCCGCCACTTGATCTACTACAGCCTTACGTTTTTCATAGAATACATCCTGTGCTGTTTGAATGGCTTTTACTTTGAAGTCATTAGCAAGCACATCATTAACGCGAGTCTTAAACGGGCGTTTATCGTACATAATATTACTCATGGTGACTCCTCCTATCGACTATTCAACAATTCCGCAATGTGCATCACACGGATATGGCGATCAATTTCGCCTTCTTTGTAAAGTCGATCTAACATACCTTCAATATTCATCAAGCAAGCCATATCGGAACCTGCTACAATGTTAGCGCCAGAATCAGCAATGTTCAATGCTTTTTCTTTTGTCATAACAGCAGAAATTTCAGGATTTTTTACTGTGAAAGTACCACCAAATCCACAGCAACGCTCAGCGCGGTGCAATGGTAAGTATTCTAAGCCTTGAATACCTGCTAAGAGTTTCATAGGTTGTTCTTTAATTCCCATCAAACGTGTTACGTGGCAAGATTTATGGTATGTCACTTTGTCGTTAAAGCGAGCTCCCACATCAGTTACCCCTAATACGTCAACGATGAATTGAGTGAATTCATAAATTTTAGAACTCAATCTTTCAGCTCGTGCTAACCATTCTGGTTCATCTTTTAAAATATGATGATATTCATCGCGAATCGCGAATGCACAAGAACCAGACATACTTACTACATAGTCAGCATTTTCGAATTGTTCAATTGTGTTTTTGATAGCTCCTTTGGCAGCTTCGTTGTAACCAGAGTTAACAAACATCTGACCACAGCATACTTGCTTTTTAGGAACTGTTAATTCGCAGCCAAGGTTTTCAAGAACCTTTACACCTGCCATGCCTACATGAGGGTAGAACATATCAATCAAACATTGTTGAAATAAATGAATTTTCATTTTTTCACATCCTCAACTTTAAAGTAAACCACTATCACTTGATTGGCAAAATGCAACAATCGTTTTCCATCTATGCACTATTAGAACACAGATTCTAATAGTTTTTTGATGATTTTATTATATAGTAATTTTTATGTAATTACAAAAGACTTGCAATATTAGCAAGAAGCCATTTTTATACCATTTTGCTATTCATTATCAATCACCTAATTTGTACCAAAAATCACACATTTTTCCTAGTCTCATCAAGCCTTATGGCATCAAGGCTTGTATAAATTTTATGTATTTTAATACATATCAAATCTTCTATTAAAACACACATGTCTTTTCAGTCTCCAATTCCTACCTAAAATTAGTGCTATAACCAAAACTCATGGCAGAGATAACTAACGCTCTATAATTCAACCTTTCCTGCAGTAAATTCATTGATAAATATCACTCTTTTCGCATGGAGCGAATCTTTCAAATATGGTATGATAAACGTAACAAAACACAACTTACTTCTCTGTATTTGGAGGCATATTATGAAACGTATATCGACAGCAATATTTCTTACTATGGTACCCGTATTGTTCGTACATGCTGAGGCCGCCAATTTGCTCACCTCAACGACTGTACTAGGACCTAGCACCTACACCTATTCACAGCCACATAGTACCACTACCTTTGATCGGGTCCAAAAATATCGTTTTACTGATGTACCCACTACGTTTTGGGCCTATGAATCGATTACTAAAATGACAAAAGAAGGACTTATGAGCGGCTATCAAAACGGCACATTTAAACCGAACGAGCCCCTATCTCGTGAAGAAGCTGCCTCCTTATTTAGCAATATGTTGGGTGACACTCCCTCCATCATGCTAGCTAGCTCTTTCTCAGACATCACCTCTGACCGTTGGTCTTCCTTGGCTATTGAAAGTGTAGCAAGAGCTAATATCATCAGTGGCTATGGAGATTCCACTTACCGACCAGAGCAATACATGTCTCGCCAAGAGTTTGCTGTTGTTGCCAATAAGTTTTTACACTACCAAGGGTACCACACAGAAGATCCAACTGCATTAGATACGATTCACTTTAGCGATCAAAAATTCATTGCTCCTTGGGCGCAGTCATCGGTACGTGAATTAGCTCTACTGGGATTTATTAACTATAGTACAACAGGTTTGTTTAACCCTGAAAAGTATGTCACACGTGCGGAAGCTGCAGAAATTACCTATCGCTTACTCTTCTCAAAAGAAGCTACTGCCATTCAGCACACAATTCAGCAACAACAAATGGAAGAAAC
>CAUUIH010000114.1:0-4079 GCA_963545165.1 uncultured Veillonella sp. | reverse complement strand
TTGATATAGTTGTGGAGTTCTTAGCTTAGAACGGAATTTCTTCACCTGCGCCTGCACCGGAGCCTGCACCAAAATCATCAAAATTGGATGCACCACCATCAAAGGCATCAAATGCTTGTGTATCTAAGGCTTGTCCCACGAAATTAGCAACTACTTCCGTTACATATCGTTTTGTACCATCTTGTGCTTCGTAAGAGCGAGTCGCAATACGACCTTCTACAAAACAACGGCTACCTTTACGCAAGTTTCCCGCAGCTTCTCCTAATTTTCCCCAAGCTACACAGTTTACAAACGCTGTTTGTTCCTTAGTCTCGCCATTTTGATCCACATAGGTATTGGATGCAGCTACTGTAAACGTAGCAACAGCACGACCAGTTTTTGTGTAACGCACCTCAGGGTCACGAGCTAAATTTCCTAAAAGTTGTACAGAATTCATATTCCTAACCTCCTCAGGCTATTATTGTTCGTGTTTTACAATCAGGTGTCTAAGAACGTTATCGTCGATTTTAAGTACGCGGTCGATTTCTTTGATTTCGCCAGGAGCTGCTTCAAAGTTAATCAATACGTATACGCCATCAGTATGTTTGTTTACTGCATACGCTAAACGGCGTTTACCCCAAACGTCAACTTTCTCAACTGTACCGCCAACACGAGCAATTAAAGCTTCAATTTTGTCAAATGTAGCTTTGTTTGTCTCTTCATCAGCCGGTTTCACAATCACCATGACTTCGTATTTGTTCATACAAAATCACCTCCTCTTTCGGACTAACGCCCCTATCTCACATAGGGGTAGGAAGATGCTTACCATCAATAAGCTTTATTATTGTACACCATTCCACCTAGAATTGCAAGGAAAACATGAAAATAGACACAGCCCCAAAGGAGCCATGTCTATCTCATTTGTATACGTATCGTATGCGTTAAATTACGCTTCTGCTTGTTTTGTCAATTTCGCATAACTTTCCGCTTCTACTTCTTCTTGTGTTCTATAATCTTGTGGTAATGTGGATAAGCGAATCCAGCTACGGATAGCTTCTACTAATACAACGAGAATCATAATGAACATAGCTACGGAGAAGGCTACTAGGATCCATTTACCAGCTGGAACATAGTTAAAGAATACATTTTCATAATCCGCCGCTACGGCAACAATCGCCATAAGTATAGTTGGAACACCGGTTACCCAAGCATACCGTTTTTTACCTAAACGCATGATGATTGTTGTACTTACCGCCAATGTCATCGTACCTAATAATTGGTTAGATACACCGAATAACGGCCAAATTGTACCGATATTACCTTGCAATACCAAGTAACCCCACATGATACAAATTAAGGCTGCACAACCATATACACCAGGAGCCCAATGTTGGTCATTGAATTTAGGCCAGTATAAGCCAAGTAATTCTTGTAGTAAGTAACGACCTACACGAGTGCCCGCATCGATCAATGTCATGATGAACAAAGCTTCGAACATGATACAGAAATGATACCAATATCCCAACAAATGATCCATATTAGGAAGGCGAGAGAAGATATGTGCCATACCTACTGCTAGGGATACAGCGCCACCAGGACGATGCATCAAATCTTCCCCTACTAAAGCGGATAATGCTGGTAATTCATGAACATGAAGTCCCAAAGCTTTGAACGATTCTGCCGTAGAGTTAATCGCGAAATAATCATCTGGATGTAATGCTGTAGCAGCAATCATAGCCATCATGGAAATGAAAGATTCTGTTAACATACCACCGTAACCGATCGGTAAGACTTCTCTTTCATTTGTTAACATTTTAGGTGTTGTACCTGTTGCAATAACTGTATGGAAACCAGATAAAGCACCACATGCAATGGTAATGAAGATATATGGGAATACAGAGCCTTTCAATACTGGACCGCCGCCCCAAATATATTCTGTCACTGCTGGCATTTGGATTTCAGGCATAACGATTAAAATACCAAGTGCCAAGGCTCCAATAGTACCAATTTTTAGGTATGTAGATAGGTAATCACGAGGAGCTAATAACAACCAAACTGGTAATGCTGCTGCAAAGAAACCATATACAGCTAGCATAATTTCGATGGTTTTCAAATCATAAATGAACCAAGATGCATATTCGCTAGCCGCTATATTTGGACCATAAATGATAGCCGCAAAAATAAGGGCCACACCAATCACTGTAGCTTCTTGAATTTTTCCAGGACGCAACCATTGTAAATAAATACCGATAAAAATAGCAATAGGAATTGTTGCAAATACTGAGAAAAATGCCCAAGCTGAATTGTGAAGTGCATTGGCTACTACTACTGCCATACCTGCTAAGGTAATAACAAGTAAGAATAAGGTAGCTAACATCGCCCCTAAGCCAGCAATTTTGCTAATTTCTTCGCGAGTAATATCCGCAATAGATTTACCATCGTAGCGAATCGATGCGAAGAGAATAACCATATCATGGACTGCACCGGCAAATACGGAACCGATTAAAATCCATAAAGTACCTGGTAAGTACCCGAATTGCGCTGCAATAACTGGACCTACTAAAGGACCTGCCCCTGCAATCGCTGCAAAGTGATGACCGAATGTAACCCATTTGTTAGTAGGCACATAATCGTGTCCATCATTGTGCACCATAGCTGGCGTTAAACGATATTTGTCTAAGGTTAACACCTTCGCCGCTATGAACGCCCCATAAAAGCGATACCCTAACATCAAGATACACGCTGAGGCAATAACTAAATAAATACCATTCATGACCATACATACACCCCCTAAATGCGAGATGAGTCACGTACAAACATACCTATTTATAGCATGACACCACCTTATGATCTATGCAAAAAAGTAAATTGGTATTTCTGATTTAATTATAGTTAGATAATTCATCAATGTCAATGTGCTCTTTCTCATAAGGATTCGATGATATATCTTATTCATCCTTGTATTTTCAAAGTTCTCCGCAAATATGAAAATTCTTTATTCTCAACATTCCAACATTTCATGAGCTCATGAAATAAACAAAATATGTTATATTGTCCTTCTAGTATAGTCACACAAGAATTGTTTATACTCTTCCACTACTGAAATAAATGATTCCCTGCCCATAGCTACATTCAATGCATTTCTCCAGCGTGAAGCTTCTGGCAAACCTTTAATGTAGAAACTAGCATGCGTCCGAATTTCCCGTGTGGCTAAATCCACACCTTTATAGTGACATAGCAAGTCATAATGACGTAAGAGCATAGCAATTCGCTCTGCTCCCGTTGGGCAAGGACTATAACTACCAGTTTCTAAATATTCCTTAACTTGTTGAAATAACCAAGGATTTCCCTGCGCTGCACGACCAATTAACATCGCATCACAACCTGTATACTCTAATAAGGCTTTGGCACTTTCTGGAGAATTCACATCTCCATTGCCGATAACTGGAATCCGCAAAGCAGATTTCACCTCTTTAATGTAGTCCCAATTGGCTTTGCCACTGTACATCTGTTCACGAGTACGACCATGAACAGCTACGGCAGCCACGCCTACGGATTCCATACGTTGTGCCATATCTACTACATTAATAGATGTATCATCCCATCCTAGACGCAATTTGACAGTCACTGGAATTTGCACGGCTTTCACAGCTGCTTCTGCCACCTTCATTGCTAGATCTGGAGTCTTCATCAAAGCAGAACCGTCCCCAGAAGAAACTACTTTTTTCACAGGGCATCCCATATTAATATCTACTATAGGTGCTCCCGCTTCCTCTACTACTTTTGCCCCCATAGCAATAGCTTCTGGGTCTGACCCAAAAATTTGCATAGAAACTGGCTGTTCTACCGTTTCCATATAGAGTAATTCTTTTGTATGTTCATTATTGTATTTAATCCCCATGGCACTGACCATTTCCGTACACACGAAAGAGGCCCCCATTTCTTTTGCTAATAAGCGATAGGACACATCGCTAAATCCAGCCATGGGCGCTAACCCAATACGGCCAGGAATTGTGACATGTCCTATGTGCCAGGATTCATTATTGATTTCTTTCATAAATAAGTCGTAATCCTTCTAACGTCATCATTGGATCAATGTG